>JBEAQW010000045.1:0-19752 GCA_041163725.1 Planctomycetota bacterium | reverse complement strand
CTCGTCACGAGCGACATGTCGAGCGGGTTCTTCTTCCTTTCGCCGATCGCGAACGGCGAGAAGGCCGCGACGCGCGCGCGCGACTTCAAGCCGGACTGCGTGATCGCGCTCGACTTCCTGTTCTGGTACTGCTACGGCGACGACGCTCCGGGCGGCGGTGCCATCACCGACGAATCGCAGCGACTCGCCAAGCTCGAGCTCGGACTGAAGCAGCTCGAGGCGTTCAGCGTGCCTGTCCTCGTCGGCGACATCCCCGACATGTCGCGCGCGGTGGGCAAGATGCTCTCCGCGGCGCAGGTGCCGAGCGCCGCCACGCTTCGCAAGGCGAACGCCCGATTCAACGAGTGGGCGAAGGGACGCGCGAATGTGCGGGTCGTCCCGCTGGCGAACATGCAGCAGCAGCTGAGCGAGGAGAACGCACTCGACATCGGCGGAACCCGACTCGAGTCCAAGCCCGACGCACCGCTCCTCCAGAGCGACGAGCTGCACCCCGCGCCGCACGGCATGGCCGGCATCGCGTGCGCGGTCGCGTCGGAACTCAAGCAGGCGGTGGGATCCGAGCGGATCGCAGCGGAGGCGAAGGACTGCGAGCCCGAGCCGGTGGGAACGGTCGAGCGGGCGCGCGGCGAACTCAAACCGAGCCGACGCCCCGCGCCGGCGGCGAAGCCTGCGGACTCAGCGAAGTAGCTCGAGCCGCTCCTTCACGCCCGCGCTACCGGCGTCGGCGATCGCCGCATCGACGATCGCATTCCATCCGGCGCTTCCCAGCGCCCGGATCGCGGTTGGCTTCAGGAACTCGAGATCGATGCGCGGGTCGCGCCCACGCGGGTAGCGCCCGAGCAGCGCGACGATGCGCTTGTCATCGAGATTCGAGAGTCGGGGCACGAAGAGCTGCCAGAGCATCTCGCGAGCGAGGCGTCCCTTCACCGCGGACTTCGCGAATGCGATCGGATACTGCTCGATGTCGCGTGCACGGAAGAGTGCGCCGAGCGCGTACGGCGCGGCTGCTGCGGCGCTGTCCGTACCGTTCACGAGCTTCCAGGCGGAGAGCACCGCCGCATCGTCGCCGCAGAGTTCGAGGTCGCGCATCGCCGACGCGATGGAGGATGCGTCGTTCCCATCGCGGAACCGAGCGAGGTTCTCCACAGCCGTGCCCCGGAGCGTGACCGAGCCATCCTCCGACGGAGCGATGCGCGGCGCACCGATCCGATCCGGCGTCGCGAGCAGTGAAAGCGGATCTCCATAGGCCGCCGTCCGCCATGGGCGCGCCATCGCGCCCTCGAGCGTCCGCGCGGCGACGAGGAACGGAATCGCCGCCCCACAGCGTGCCGCCATCAGTGGCGGCGGCACGAACGCGGGAAGCAGCGGCTCGTACACCGATCCGAAGTACGCATACGCCCCCTGCTCGATGAACCGCCCGCCGACGGAATCGTCGACATTCGGATTCTCGAGCGAGAACGAGTGGAGGAAGTGCACCATCGCGGGCCGATCGAGCACCGGGACATCGCCCACATTCGCGGTTCCACCGCCGTGCAGGCCGAACTGGGTGCTCATGCCGTGCGAGTTCACGAAGAGCGCGTCGCAGGCGAATCCGCCCATGAGGAGCATGCGCCAGGCGTCGAGCGTCGCGCGGTCGCGCGACCAGACCTGCGTGGCGAAGCCCTGCTTCGCGAGGTCCTCCGCGGCGGGCGCGACATCGTACTGCTGCCACGGCTGGCCGCCGTCGTAGGTGTGGACGAGCCACGCGCTCCGGCGCGGCGCGAAGAGCGCACTCATCGCGACGTACGCCGAGCGTGCCTCGCTCCCGAAGATCCCAGCGCCCATCGCCCACCAGGTTCCGTCGGCGTGGCGCCCGAGCGCATCGAGCGTCGAGAGCGGCTGCCCGGGCTTCGTGGGAAACGGCCCCGCGTTGATCTCGATGCGGCTACCGGCCGGGAGCTCGGGGGTCGCCTTCCATGGAATGTCGCGGCAGATCACGAAGGCATCGATCGCATCGCCGAGTCCCTTCCAAGGCAGCGTCGTCGCCTCCGCCGCGATCTCGAGCTCGCGCTCGAGCCTGCGGAAGTCGGCATCCGCCATCTTCGCGCTCGGCGCACCGTAGTTCTCGCGCGAGAACGCGAGCCAGGCGCAGCGACCCGCCGCGAGCGCCGCTGCGGCGGTCCACGCGGGGTCGTTCGCGTCGGCGAGGACGATCATCGAGGGTGGCACCTGACGCTTGAGGCATGCGTCGAGGATCGTGGGCGCGCCGTCGGCGATCGCATCCGCTGCGCTCGAGAGGATGAGATTCTCGCGCTCGGCGCGATCGACCGGCATCGCGCCGACGGACTCGCGGCGAATGACGCGCGCCGGAGCGAATCCACGGACGAACAGTGGTGCGTAGCGATCATCCTCGATGAGGACCGGCCACCGCGCCCCGGCGGACCACTTCGAGAGTTCGTCGAGATAGGTACGCCCGTCGGGAACGAGCACGACCTGATCGACCACGGGCCAACTTCGCTCGAGCGCCATCGTGCGCAGCCCGAGCTGGATCGGCCAGGGAGTCGCCGCCTGCGGCGCTTCCTGCGCCGCGGCGATCGAAATGCCCACCGAAGCGACGGTTCCCACGAGCAACGCACACAGCGATCTGATCCGCATGGGTCAAGCGTAGCAGCGAAGCACCACCACCATGGGCACGGCACGCGGATGCCCACCCCACGAGAGCTGACCCCTGACCGACCGGCAGTAGGTCCCTCGTTTACAGATTGCCGGTGTGAGCGATGCTTGGCCTGCGGCGTCGCGCCGAGGACGATCAAAAGCTGGCCGTGAGGGCCGCGAGCCTCAACTCTGCACTTGCCTCCCCCTACACTCCGCGACTTCGAATCCACCAAGTCCCCTAGCCGAGCCCCGCCCACCATGAGCACGACCGCCCTACCCCTGACCGACCAGATCATCCTTCCCGGCGCCGAACTCGGGATCCGCTACGCGGAGCAGCTCGTCTCCACGATCCCTGCCGATGTGTTCGGCCGGATGCCCATGAAGGACCTCAACAGCGCGGCGTTCAACATCGGCCACCTGTCGATCTACGGCGACCGCATCTGCGGGCTGCTCGGGCGGAACGATCTCGTGACTCCGATGCCGTATTCCGCCGACCTCTTCAAGGCGGGCGCACCGTGCGTCGACGAGCCCGGCCTGTACCCCGACAAGGACACGCTGGTCTCGACCTTCCTCGAGCGCCAGCGTCGCGCGATCGATGCGCTCAAGGGCGCCGACGAAGCCGCGCTCGCGGCGGAGAATCCAGCGGAGGGTCGCTTCAAGGAGATGTTCCCGACCATCGGTGGCGCCGTCTCGTTCCTGCTTGACGGACATGTCGCGATGCATCTTGGGCAGGTCTCGGCGTGGCGCCGCGTGATGGGTCTCGGGTCGGCCTCCTGAAGCCCGAAGGAACGATCGCAGGAGCCACGCGATGTCATCGACACGAACCCTCGCCTTCACCCTCGCGCTCGCGATCGGCGCCTCGGGGGCGGAAGCGCAGACCACTCCCGACGCCTCGCCCGTCCCGGGTGTTTCGATACATGTGTAGGCGACCGCTCCGGCGCAACCGCGCGCGAACCAGGATCTTCCCGTCGAACTGCAGCTTCTTCCGAGGCCGATGCCGCTCGCGCGCGTGCTCGAGTATCTGGCTCCTTCGATCGCGGAGGGAGAGGTGCGCGAGGAGTTCGAGCGGCGCGTGACCGCGCTCTGGAATGGCTACGCCGCGGGCTTCGAGCTGATCGAGTCGGCCGAGTTCCGCGAGATGCGTCTGGTGCTCGCCGAAGTCACCGGCAAGCGACCTCCGACTCCCGACACCCTTCGTGCCAAGTACGCATCGGCCCTCGCCGGCGCGGACCGTCTCGACGCACAGTTCCTCGCGGATGTCGCGGAACTGCGCCCGAGTGGCGCAGACCCCGCGATGGACGCACTGCGGCGGGCACGCACGCGCAATGTCTCGCTCCTCGGCCTCGCCGGACACCTCTCGCTGTCGGTCCCGATCCGATGGCGCGACCCGATGGGCTGGCTCGAGGTCACCGAGACGCGCATTCCCATCGACGCGATCCGCGCGTTCGACGAGGCATCGACGGAGGTGATCACGACGCTCACGCCCGTCCGCAGGCGCTTCGAGTTCAACATCATCGTGAGTGCGACCACGCAGCAGCGGTTCGTTCGCGACCTCCCGTCGAAGGCTGCGGAGTTCGTCGACGCGAGTCGCGAGGCCGCCAACGCGACGCGTGCGGCGGTCGAGACGCTCCGGGGTGCGCTTCCGCCGGAGGACATCGCCCGGGTGCACATCGCCAGGATCGAGGATCTGTACTTCGACACACCGCGGCCCGAGCGTCCTTGCGGCACGGAGACCTTTCCGGCGGACCCGGCGCTGCAGGATGCGTGGTTCGCCGAGCGCGCGAAGCTTGCGCTCGCCGACGCGGCGATCCTTGCCCCCTACGAGGAGATGGCGCTGAAGACGCTTGCAGCGACCCCACTCTGGGACCGCGAGGCGTACGACGGCCGCCAGTTCCTTGCGAAGAACTTCAAGGACGAGCGGACGCAACTCCACGACGAGACGCGGACGCGCCTCGAACTTCTCTCCGGGCGCAACGAATCGGGTGGCTGAAGGTTCGGGGAAGATGAGCGGCGCACGCGATGCGTCGGGACCGACCACATCGGGACCGAACCCACCGAGACGGAACACACACGGGTTCGCACGCGGCAGACGCGATGAATCGCGCCCGTCCCACGGAGCGCCGCGCTACAGGCCCTGATCCTCGAGCAGCTTCCGAAGCCCCTCGACGCCTCCTGCCGCCTTGATGAGATCGGCGAGTTCGCGACGCTCGCGCTTCGATCGCGACTTGCGACGGCGCGGCTCGGTCGACTTCTGCAGGATCTTCGCATCGAGTTCGGCGAACTCCACGCGCCCCTCGTTGCCCGCGAGGCGAATCACCGGGTCGAACTGGTCGACCGTCCAGGCGACCAGCGTCAGCATCCTGGAGAGCTGCGCGCTCGTGACCGTGCCGTCCTCGAGCGGATGATCGCACACCACGCGGATCTCACCGTCGGACTCGTCGAGCACATAGCTCGCAACGCGCACACGCCAGTTCGCGGCAGCCATCGCCTCGCACATCGGGCCGCGGTGGGCGAATTCGGAGATCGCATAGACCTCCGGAACACAGATCCTCAGCATCTTTCCGTCTTCCTGCAGCATCACATGCAGGAGCAGGCTCTTCTCGCCATCGTGGGGATCGATGTAGTGCTGGGTGGGAACCGCGACCACGACCTCGTTGTGCTCCCGCGAGGCCCGGAAGTCGCAACCGATCTCTGCGATCCGACCCACGAGGTCCGCGAATGTCAACGCCATCGGCTCGTCCTCCCGCAGGTGCACCCGGCCCCGCGCCGGGTTCACTTCGAGTGTAGCCCCCCAGGCCTCCGAGCCAAGCGAACAGGCGGCGTTTCGAGGCGAATCGACCCGGCACCGCGCGACATTCCCCACCAGTTCCTACATCCCGATCCAGCGCGCGACCGCCGCACGCGCCTGCTCGGGGTCGCGCGTTCCCTCGACAAGCGCAAGCGTCGCCGTCTCGCCCGCAAGCACGCTGATCCGCCGCACCTCGTCGCCCTCCGCGCGATCCCGCGCGGAGATCCGAAGCACCCGCGTCGAACCGTGCGTGTCGCGCTCGACGCACGCGACACCGCGCACACGCGCCTCGAGCCGCGCGAACGCTGCATCGTCGAGGTCCGAACCGAGCGAGAGCTCCACCGCCTCGCGACCACAGAGGATGCGCACGCCGGAATCCGCCGCACTTCGCTCGAGCAACTCGAATCGTCGGCGGGCGCAGCACGCGCACTCGGGATTCCGCGCTCCGCGAATCGAGGCCGATGACAGGCGCATCGAGGCGAGATCGACCCGGAGCAGCGCGTCGGGGACAGAGTCCGGCCCCTGCGCAAGCAAGCGGATCGCAAGCGCCGCCTGCATCGAAGCGACCATGCCTGCGACCGGACCAAGTACCCCCGCCACATCGCAGGTCGGCAACTCGCCAGGTGCGGGTAGTTCGGGAAGCAGGCAACGGAGGCACGCGGTCGACCGCGCATCGTCCCAGGTCAAAGCACCTCCGAAACCCATCCGGGCATCCGAACCGTGCGGCAGGATCGCCGCAGCCATGCCCTCGTAGCCGACGGCTCCTCCGTACACCAGCGGGATCCGCCGCGAGACGGCGCACTCGTTGAGCACGGCCCGTGTCTCGAAGTTGTCGAGGGCATCGACGATCAGATCGACTTCGGATGCATAGCGAAGCGCATTGACCGCTCGCAGGTCGTCGACGAACGCGCGGACCCTGCACGCGCGGTTCACCAGACCGAGCCTCGCCTTCGCGGCCTCGGCCTTCGGCACGCCGCGCGCCGCGTCCTGCTCGGTGAACAGGGTCTGCCGCTGCAGGTTCGACGGCTCCACGAGATCCCGGTCGACGATCGTCAGCGCACCGATGCCGGCGCGCACGAGGTAGTCGCACGCGACCGTACCGAGCGCACCGCATCCGACGACGAGTACCCGAGCCCCACGCAGCCGCTCCTGCCCCTCGGGGCCGAAGCCCGGAAGCCGCATCTGCCTCGAGTACCGTTCGGACTCCGTGTCCATCGGACGAAGGGTAGCCCATCACAGGTCCAACTGGCGTCGGTACGCCCCGGTCATGACCTTCCGGCACCGCCATCGCGTGGTCTCGCCCCGAACGGCTTCCACGGCCGAAGGGGCTGTCCCTGATCTTCGGCCGGGGCGCTGCGGGGCGTTGTGGAAGTCCTTCCCACCCTCGGCGCGTCCGCTTGAGACCGCATGCGGATCTCCACCGGTCGATCGACTGCTGCGTGAGTTCCGAAAGGGACCGCCCGAGGATCAGCGTGCCTTCATGCGTGACGAAGAGCGAATCGACCCTCGCGGCCGACACGGGTTTGAGTGCGAGCAGGACTTCCGCCAGCGTCCCGCACGGCGCGCGCTCCACCATCGCGCGCTGGACCATTCCTGCAACGAGATCGTTCGGCCTGCGCGTGGATGGTTCGTCGGATCCACGCCCGCGCGACGAACTCGGCTTCGTGCGCCATGCGTCGGACGACGGTCCCTTCCAACTGGTCCAGCCCGTCGCGGCGAGCCGTTCGGCAGCGACGACCGCGACGACCGCGCGCCCTTCTGCGTCGGCGGCGGCGGTCGAGACCGTGCGCATGCACCGTTCGAAGCGCGCGCACCACTCCTCCGCCCGCTCGCCGTAGCGCTCGAGTTCGTGCTTCACGACCTCGACCTCCGACCGATTCGCGGCGGACAGTCGACCCATCCGTTCAAGCCGCTCGAGTCGGCGTGTCACTCCGGGATCGCAGCGCGGATTCGCCGGCGGAGGCGGAATCGCGCGTGCGATGTCCACGACCACCGCGGCGGGCAGTGGCCCGAGCTCCGCCAGCCGCGCGAGAAGCGATTCACGAACGAGGATTCCGACCGCATGCTCGAGGTCCTGGTCGGATGCATCGATGCACGACGCGCTGGCCTCGCCCCCGACGCCTTCATGTCCGCGGCGCATCTCCTTCCAGACCGCCGAGCCGATCCGCGGCAGTTCCGAGACGAGAAGTTCCATCAGCTCTTCCCCGGAGCACGGAAGCTCCACGCTGACGACCGGGGAGAGCGACTCGCCGTCATGCCACGCCGACGCCCGGATCGCAGCAAGCGCCTCGTCGCTCAGATGCCTGAGCAGCCGCTGGTCGCCCGCGGGCGAGGCGCACCAGTGCCCGCCACCGAGGGCCCTGTCGCGAACCAGGCACACGGACAGCAGCGCCACCACGGCCAATCGAGCCGCGAACCAGCGCCGTTCGCGGCACTTGCTCCCTGCAAACGCATGTCGCACGACACGCGATGCCGATCTCCGGATCACTCCCCACATCGCACTTTCCCCCTTCGGGGCGCGACACTACCACGCCCGCGGAGGTGTTCCGGCTTTCCTGCTTTTCTCCAGTGAACTCAAGCGGCCGCGACGCGGAAGCCCGACTGGTCGCGTCGGCCGCACACCGCCTTAGACCGGTGGCTGCGCACGGGCATCGAGCAGCTCCCGCACGAGTGCGAGGAACTCCGCGGGTGCGAACGGCTTCGGCATGAAGCGCTGATGCGGCAGGATCTCGCCCGACCGCATCGCTTCATCGGCGGTATGGCCCGACATGAACACCGTCGGAATCGCTCCGAGGCGCTCCTCGATGCGCGCTGCGAGTTCGGGACCTGTCAACCCAGCCATGACGACATCGGTCACGAGCAGCTCGAACGGCTCGGGCTCGCCCGTCAACGCCAGCGCCTCGAGCGGATCCCCCATCGCGGTGACCTGGTAGCCCGCACGCGAGAGCAGCTGATCGAGAAGCTTCCGCACGAGCGGCTCGTCCTCGACCAGCAGCAGACGCTCGCCCCGCCCGCCCTGCGCCGCGCCGCGCTCGGGCGCCTGCGACGGCTGCTCCGCCTCGATGCGCGGAATGAGCACGCGGAAGCAGGAGCCCCGACCAACCTCGGACTCGATCTCGATCGTGCCTCCGCACTGCTCCACGAGACCGTACACCTGGGCGAGTCCAAGCCCGCTTCCCTTGCCTGGCTCCTTGGTCGTGAAGAACGGCTCGAAGGCGCGCGCCTTCGTCGCATCGTCCATGCCGATCCCCGTGTCGCGCACGGAGAGCTCGATGAAGCCCGCATCGCGGAAGGTCTCGGTCTGCACATCGCGCCGCAGACGGCAGCCGATCTCCAGTTCGCCACCGTTCGGCATCGCGTCGCGCGCGTTGAGCGCGAGGTTCATGACAACCTGGTTGATCGCGGAGGCATCGGCCCACACGAAGCCGATGTCCGGCTCCGAGCGCACCGTGAGCCGGATCCGCTCGCCGACGAGCGGGCCCAGCAGCTTCTCGAACTCCTTGAGTTCGTGTGCGAGATCCACCGCCTGGGGACGCAGCACCTGCTGGCGGCTGAACGCCAGCAGCTGCCGGGTCAGGTTCGCCGCACGGTCGCTCGCCTTGCGGATCTCCTCGATCCACGATCGCACGGGGTCGTTCGCGGACACTCGGCTGAGCGAGAGCGCGACATACCCCTGCACCGCCATCAGGATGTTGTTGAAGTCATGCGCGATACCGCCGGCGAGCCGGCCGATCGCCTCCATCTTCTGGCTCTGCCGCAGCTGCGCCTCGAGCTCGGAGCGAAGCTGGATCTCGCGCTCGAGTTCGCGATTGCGCGTCTCGAGCGCGGCGCCCGTGCTGCGGAGGCGCGAGGTGAGCTGCTTGAGATCGGCGAGCGTCGTCTCCTGCGTCTGGAGCAGTACGAGGAAATCACCGCGCGGATCATGCGGGGGGAAGTCCGCCAGCTCGAGCCCGTGCTCGTGCAACTCCGCGATGCGCGTGATCCAAGGTCCGCCCACGAAGAGGAGGCAGCCGCTGCACGAACACTTCGATCTGGGGACGAACTGACCCCGCACCCGAACCTCCGGGCGGGACCGCACAGAGAGCAGGAACACTGCATCCGCATGCGCGACGATCGACGCCTCGCCCGAAACGCCGCTCGGCCGCTCGATCACGAACACCTCGTCGAACGCCGCGCCTGTCCGCACTTCGGGCGCGAACGACTCCCAACGACTCCCCGCCATCCTGATGCGAAAATCCCCGTCGAGCGTGAAGCAGAACGGAAACAGCTCCCGTACCAGCATCACGTCGGGCATCGAGTGGAAATCGCCCGGCTCGTCGCTCACGCGCGCGGGCTCCACTGGACATCGAAGCGGTCGTGCGGGCGCTCGCCCTCGACGCGTTCGAATCGTGCGGTGACATCGACCTCGAAGCGATCGCCGAGTCCGCGGAGCAGACCGACCACGAGCGGCGCCAGGCCGGGACGCGACGAGTAGTACGAAAGCACGAGGCTTCCCGCAGTTTCGTCGCTCACCGCGAAACTCGGCGGCGCGAGGTGGGGGAACGAGAGTTTCACGCGCGTGTGCAGCTGATCGAGGTTGCGGAGGAACTCCGGAAAGCTCTTTCCCGCCCCCTTCATCAGCTCGCCGTAACCCGCCTCGGCCGTGTACTTGACCCAGTAGACCCCGAACTCCTCGAGGATCGCCTCGGCGGGCGCGCCGAGCTCGGCGCTTGCGGCGCCAACGAGGTCGTAGGTCGTCTTGTCCGGGTACTGCTCCATCCCGACGAACGGCTCATCCGGAAGCCCGGCGCGGGCTCGGATCCGATCCCAGGTCGCATCCCCGAACTTGCTGCGGACGAGCCCCTCGACGGCCTTGTTGATGAGTCCGTACATGCCCGTAGCGTAACGGCTCCGGGCATGCGTGCATCAGGCGCGTCGGCTAGAACGAGATGGACCACTCGAGCTCGGCCATGCGCTTCCGCAGCCGGTGGGCCTCGGAACGCAGCACCTCGATCCCGGGAACCACCGGCGGCTCCGAGCGCAGGTCCTCGGGACAGTGTTCCCACCAGCCGATGAGCCGGTCGACCGCATCGATCCGCTGCAGCGTGCGCACGAGTTGGCTCCGACCCGAGGGCCGGGCGTACTGGCGCAGCAGCCGATGCTTCTCCGCAACGCATTCCTCGACGAAGACCCTGCGGTCGGCGACCTTCGAAGCGTGATCGGGGACCGTCACCGCGTCCAACACACCGTCGGACTGAGTTGCGCCGAGGCGTGATGCAAGAAGGAACACTGCGATGTGCGTTGACAGCATGATCGTGGAACCCTTGGTCGCCGGACCACACCGAACCGACGATGGCCTTCATACGCCGCTGCATGCATGGCGCGCACCCCTGCACGGTCATTGTGCGGAATAGGAAACGACGGCGCCCATTCGGGCGCCGTCGTCATTGCCATCCACCTGCCGCAGCAGGATTTCAGTTGTTCACCCGCATCCCCCCGCCAAAGCGAGCGAGCCGCGAAGCAGGTCGCGAGCGCTCCATCGCATCCCCCCGCCAGAGCGAGCGAGTTGCGAAGCAGGTCGCGAGCGCTCCATCTCGCGCGATCACCACGCGAAGTGCGCGAACGCCTTGTTCGCATCCGCCATGCGGTGCGTGTTTTCCTTGGTGGTCACGGCCTTGCCTTCGTTCTTCGCGGCGTCCCACAGCTCCTTCGCGAGGCGAAGGTGCATCGGGCGACCACGCTCGTCGCGGGCGGCATCGATGAGCCAGCGGAACGAGAGCGACTGCTGGCGACGCTTGTTCAGCTGCATCGGGACCTGGTAGTTCGCACCACCGACGCGCTTCGAGCGGACCTCGACGGCCGGACGCACGTTCTCGAGCGCGAGGTGGAAGAGCTCGATCGCCGAACGCGGCATCGTCTCGCTCTTCTCCTTGTCGAGCCGGCTCTGGATCGCGTCGAGCGCGCCGTACACGCAGCGCTGCGCGGTGGCCTTCTCGCCGCCGATCATCACGCAGTTGATGAACTTCGACAGGACCTTGTCCTGGAAGCGCGGGTCGGGCTTCAGCCACACATCGTCGGGACGCTTGAAATGACGGGCCATTCGAATACTCCTGTGGCTGTTGGCCGATGGCGGTTGCCTCGGCCCTCTTCACCGCGGACGGGAGATGGGCATTCCCGAAGATTCGTATCCGCGATTACTCAGTGGTCCGGAGCCACCTCCGGACTGCAAGTTCATTGGTTTCGGATCACTTCTTCTTCGCGGCGGCGGCGGCCTTCTTCTTGACGCCGTACTGCGAGCGACCCTTGCGACGGCCATCGACGCCGAGGCAGTCGAGCGCGCCGCGCACCACGTGGTAGCGCACGCCGGGAAGGTCGCGCACACGGCCACCACGCACGAGCACGATCGAGTGCTCCTGCAGGTTGTGGCCTTCGCCACCGATGTAGGCCGTGACTTCCTTGCCGTTCGTGAGACGCACGCGGCAGACCTTGCGAAGCGCCGAGTTCGGCTTCTTCGGGGTGACGGTGCGGACCTGGAGGCACACGCCGCGCTTCTGCGGGCATGCACCGAGGTCCTTGACCTTCGACTTTGCGGCCTGCACGACGCGGGGCTTACGAACGAGCTGATTGATGGTTGGCATCGGTGACTCTTGAAGAAGTGGGATCGAAGAGCGTAACGGGACTCGAGTCCCGACGCAAGCGCCTTCGCGACGCGCCCGTTCCCAACAACGCGGAAATCCCGCGGAAACCAGCCTTTCAGCGGAACTGGTCGATAACCGCGACCGCGAGTCGGTCGCACCGCTCGTTCTCCGCGTGCCCCACATGGCCTCGCACCCACTCGGGCTTGATCCGGTGCACCGCGCGCAGTCGATCGAGCTCCTGCCACAGCTCGACATTGAGGACGGGGCCCTCCTTGCGTCGCCAACCGCGTCGCTTCCAGCCGTCCATCCACTCGGAGAGCCCCTTCACCAGATACTGCGAGTCGCTGACCAGCCGCACCTGGCACGGGCGCTCGAGGCGCCGCAGGCCTTCGATCGCGCCCAGCAGCTCCATACGGTTGTTCGTCGTGCGCGGCTCGCCGCCCGATCCCTCGTACTCGACGCCGTCGATCCGCAGGATGAAGCCCCAGCCCCCGGGGCCCGGATTCCCCGAGCACGCGCCGTCGGTGAAGAGTTCGACAAGGGGAAGTGCGTCCATGGGAGGCGCAAGGTAGCGCGTTCCGGCACAGGGTTGCACGCACCGTCGCAACGCCGAGAGGTTATGCGCCGTCCCACCCGACGACCGATCGTCTTGACAGTTCGCGCGGTTTTCCTAGACTTCCCCTTCTGTCTCAACCGCCTGGGCATGCCGCCCGGGCCCTTCGAAGGAAGTCGAACAATGGTTCCTCCGTTCCGCTGCTCTCCCGGCCGTACCCGCCGTCGCCGCAACCACCAGGCGATCAAGTCCGCGCACACCACGCTGTGCCCCAACTGCGGCGCCGCGAAGCGCTCGCACACCGCGTGCTCGTCGTGCGGCTACGTGCGCCCCGGCCTCCAGATCAAGACCAACAAGCCGTCGGCCTGAGTTCCGCCACGGACATGCCCGCGCACAGCCGCGGGCTTTTTTCACTCGCGCGCACGGCATCCCCGCTGCGCGCGACTCGACACGGAACCGTTGCGATCTCGTAAAATTGCGCGACCGACCTGTTCCCCGCTCCGACCGAGAGGCAAGTCCGCATGCGAATCGGTGTTGACATCATGGGTGGCGACAACGCCCCCGACGAGATCCTCAAGGGCTCGTTCGCAGCACTGCAGAGCCTGCCGCCCGAAGACACGCTCGTGCTCTTCGGCAAGGGAGACCTCATCGAGGAGTCGATCAGGGACCGCGGGCTCTCGACCAACGGCCCCGGCGCGAAGATCGAGATCGTCCACTGCAGCGAAGTGATCGAGATGGACGACGCGCCCGTCGAGGCCGTGCGCTCGAAGCGCGACAGCTCGATCTCCCGCGCGGCCGAGCACGCGAGCCCGAAGCATCCGAACCGCTGCGATGCGTGGATTTCCGCTGGAAACACGGGCGCGTGCGTCACCGCGAGCCAGATGTACATGCGGCGCCTGCCGAATGTGATCCGCCCGGGCATCGCCGTGACCGTCCCGACCTTCGCGGGCCCGATCGTGCTCATCGATGTCGGCGCGAACATCGAGCCGAAGCCCGTGCACCTCGCCCAGTACGGCATCATGGGCGACGCCTACGCGCGCGGCGTGCTCGGCATCAAGAATCCGCGCGTCGCGATGATGAATGTCGGCGGCGAGGAGCAGAAGGGCACGGCCGAGATGAAGGTCGCCCGCGATCTCCTCCGCGGCGCGGAGAACCTCAACTTCATCGGCTATGTCGAGGGCCGCGGCGTGTTCGATGGAGACGCGGATGTCGTGATCACCGACGGCGTCGTCGGCAACGTCATGATCAAGCTCGCCGAGGGCCTCTCGAAGGGCCTGTTCCAGGCGATCGCCGCGCAGGTCCTCGAGACCGATCCCGAGCTCGCGGTTCGGCTCGAGCCGGTCGTCAAGGCGATCTGGGCCAAGCACGACTACCACGAGTACGGCGGCGCCCCGCTCCTCGGCGTGAACGGCACCTGCCTCATCTCGCACGGCTCCAGCGTCTCGCGCACGATGATGAACGCGATCCTCCGCTCGCGGCAGTTCGTGCTGAGCGGCATCAACGACATCATCAATACCCGCCTCGAGTCGATCCAAGAGCCGACCGCATGATGGGAGCGCTTCCCAGCGGCGCGTGCGGCGTGCGCATCATCGGCACCGGCTCGGCCGTCCCGGACCGTCGCCTGACCAACGACGACTTCGCTCGGATGATGGACACGAGCGACGAGTGGATCACGCAGCGCACCGGGATCAAGGAGCGTCGCGTGCTCGACCTCCGCACCGAGGGCTGCTCGACGCTCGCGCAGCGCGCGCTCGAGCGCGCGATCGAGGCCGCGGGCATCCGCCCCGACGAACTCGATCTCGTGATCGTCGCGACGGTGACGATGGAGATGACCTGCCCGTCGGTCGCCTGCCGCATCGCGGGCGCGGTGGGCGCGGTGAACGCAGCCGCGTTCGATCTCGTCGCCGCGTGCAGCGGCTTCGTCTACGGCCTCAACATGGGCGAGTCGATGGTGCGGTCCGGCCGCGCCCGCACCGTCGCCGTGATCGGCAGCGAGGCGATGAGCTCGATCCTCGACTACACCGACCGCACCGTGTCGATCCTCTTCGGCGATGCCGCCGGCTGCGCGATCATCCGCGCCGACGACGACCCCTCCAAGGGCTGCATCTACCAGCACATGGGCGCGGACGGCTCCGGCTGGCATGCGCTCTACATCCCGCGCCGCGAGAGCGATGTGCCGGCCGAGGACAAGGACAATCCCGTGCGCCTCGGCTCCCTGCGCATGAACGGGAAGGAAGTCTTCCGCTTCGCGGTCACGAAGTTCAAGGAAGTCATGGAGGACGCGTTCGCCAAGACCGGCCTCACTCCCGACGATGTGAGCCAGGTGATCTGCCACCAGTCGAACGTGCGCATCATCGATGCGGCGCGCGAGAAGCTGAACATCGACCCGTCGAAGATCTACGTGAACATCGACCGATACGGGAACTCGAGCGCCGGCAGCGTGCCGCTGTGCCTCGACGAACTCTGGCGCGCCGGGAAGATCACTCCCGGAAAGCCCTTCATGATGGTCGCCTTCGGTGGCGGCCTCACCTGGGCCTCGAGCGTCTGGAACACCTGACCGCGACATGAACATGAGCAACATCGTCTATCTCTGCCCCGGACAAGGTGCACAGGCTGTCGGCATGGCGAAGGCCTGGCATGGAGCGAGCGCGGAGGCGAAGGCCGTGCTCGACGAGGCCGACCGGATCTTCGGCGCGGGTCCCGGAGGCCGCACGCTCACCGACATCGCCTTCAACGGACCGATCGATGTCCTCAGCCGAACCGACATCTCGCAGCCCGCGCTGTTCGCCGCCGCCGTCGCATGCCATGCGGCGCTTCCGGCCGGGCTGCGCGCGCTGCCGGTGCGCGCCGTCGCCGGCCTCTCGCTCGGCGAGTACACGGCGCTTCACCTCGCCGGCGCCTTCGGCTTCGAGGACGGTCTCCGCCTCGTGATGCGCCGCGGCGAACTCATGCAGCAGGCCGCCGAGGCCTCGCGCGGCGGCATGGTCGCGCTCATCGGCGCCGACGAGGCGCAGGCGAACGAGGTCTGCGCGAAGGCGCTTGCGGGAGGCGGCGCGGGCGAGTGCCTCGTGCCCGCGAACTTCAACGCACCGGGCCAGATCGTCATCTCCGGCTCGATCGAGGCGTGCGACCGCGCGCTCGAGGCCGCGGGCGAGGTCGGCGTGCGCGCCACCAAGCTGCAGGTGGCCGGCGCGTTCCACAGCCCGCTCATGGCCCCTGCCGCGGAGAAGCTCGCCGAGGCGCTCGCCAAGGTCGATATCAGGCCCCTGCGCGCGGAGGTGTGGTCGAATGTGACCGCCCAGCCGCACGAGGCCGCAAATGCCGAACTTCTCCGCAAGTTGCTGGTCGACCAACTCGTGTCGCCTGTACGATGGGCTCAGTCGTGCTCGAACCTCCTCGGCGCCCTTTCGGCGTCGGGAGCGCGCGAGTCGACCGCGTTCCATGAGCTCGCCCCCAACACCGTGTTGAAGGGACTCATGCGGCGCATCGACAAGACTTGCGAGGTCATCACCCATGACGCACCGTAAGAAGTACCTCCTGATCGCAGCGGTCGCCCTCGCCGGCATGCCGCTCGTCGGCTGCGCCGAGGAAGAGGCGCCGCCCCCGGTCGTGCAGAAGGCACCGCCGCCGAAGTTCGAACCGCCGCCGCCGCCGCGCGTGCCCACGGTCGAGGAGCTGATGGCGCGCCTGAACATCGACAGCCGCGTGTCGCTTCCCGAGAATCTCGCGCCCGCGAGCGAGGATGACCGCGTCGCCGTGCTGAAGTTCTTCGACGCGTTCGCCCGCGGAAACGCCGACGCGCTGAAGCCGATGCTCTCCGCTCCCGACCAGTTCCTGCTCACGCAGATGGTCGATGCCGGAAGCTTCGCCGCAAGCACCGGTGGCATCACGCGCATCGATGTCCGCTGCGGCGTCGAGATGGGTTCGACCCATGCGCTCGCGACCTTCCATGTCGGCGACGACTACGAGCCCCAGCTCTGGGCGTTCACTTCGTCGGGCTCGAGCCCCGAGTTCGATTCGGTCGCGACCCCGCCGAACATCCTCGAGAAGATCAGCGGCGACAATCCGATCGCCGCGTGGATCGAGGTGCTGAAGCTCGAACTCGCGAAGGCGGACGAACCCGATCAGCAGCCCGAGCTCCCGAAGGAGGACTTCACGGAGGAGGGCGGAGGCGAGAACGAGGCCAGCGGCGACTCGCCGTCGAGCGCACCGGGTGGCGCACCCGGCCGTCGGCGTCCGAGCGGACCGCCGATCAAGCCGCCGAAGCCGCCGGGATTCGGAACCAAGTAGGAGTTCGGAGCAGGCGACTGCGTTGCGCGATGCGCGACCTCGCCGCTCTTCAACGGAACCACGACCAGCCGTCCGCACCTGCGGGCGGCTGGCGTGCTTTTCGGGTGCGTGGATGCGTCGGCGGCGGCGCATCGGCCGATCCACTAGACTCTCCGCCTCAGCCGCGGGTGCGGCAAGGGAGGTTGCAGTCATCGACAAGCGCGTCGCCATCGTCACTGGAGCAAGCCGCGGCATCGGCCGCGCGATCGCCGAACGCCTGGCCCGTGACGGCCGGCATGTCGTCCTCGTCGCACGGAGCGCGGAGGGGCTCGCAGCCACCGAATCCGCCATCAAGGGCGCGGGTGGATCCTGCGAGATCCGCCCCTGCGACATGGGTGACTTCGCGGGCGTCCAGGCCCTGATCGACGGTGTCGCCGAGACGCACGGTCGCCTCGACATCCTCGTGAACAACGCGGGAATCACGCGCGACACGCTCCTCCTCCGCATGACCGACGAGCAGTGGGACGAGGTCATCAGCATCAACCTCCGCTCGATCTTCATCGCCTGCCGCGCCGCGATCCGCCCGATGATGCGCGGCAAGTTCGGACGCATCGTGAACATCGGCAGCGTCTCCGGCCTCTCGGGGAACTCCGGTCAGGCGAACTACGCCGCCGCGAAGGCCGGTCTCGTCGGATTCACCAAGACGATCGCCAAGGAGATGGGCGCGAAGGGCATCACCGCCAATGTGGTCGCCCCGGGCTTCATCGAGACCGACATGACCGAGGTGCTTGGCGAGGCCGTCAAGACCGCCGCTCTTCAGAACATCCCCGTCCGGCGCCTCGGCAAGCCCGAGGAAATCGCCGCGGCGGTCGCATACGCCTCGAGCGACGAGGCGGGCTTCCTGACCGCGCAGACCATCGTGGTCGATGGCGGCATGACCAGCTGACCGCAGAATCGGCACTTCCTGCGCGCGCGCAGGGGCTTGGGACCCCCAGGCACCTCCGCCGCGCGGCCCCAAAGCCGACCGAATTTCGCTATATTCCCCCGCCCGCCGCGAGTCGGCGGCCGCAAGGACCCCCCTTTCAGGAGCATTTCCAGTGACCGACGCCGAGATCGAGAAGAAGGTGATTGAGATCGTTGCTCAGCACACGGACAACGAGCCGGAGTCGATCACCCGCGAGACCAGCTTCACGAACGACCTCAACGCCGACAGCCTCGACATCGTCGAGCTGCTCATGGAGTTCGAGGCCCAGTTCGGCACGAAGATCCCCGACGACCAGGCCGAGAAGATCCACACGGTCGGCCAGGCCATCGACTTCATCAAGGCGAACCGCCCGCAGGGCTGAGCCGCCGTTCCGCGGCGCACGAACGCATGTCCGAGCCGTTGCCCGAATCCGAGATCGAGGCGAAGGTCGTCGAGGCCATCGCCGACCAACTTGGCGTTGCCAAGGCCGATGTCACTCGGGCGAGCGAATTCGACGCGATCTGTGACAGTCTCGACAAGGCCGAGCTCATGATGGAGTTCGAGGATCTCTTCGAGATCTCGATCACCGACGAGGCGGCCACGAAGCTCAGGACCGTCGCCGACGCCGTCGAGTTCATCCATCGCACCCTCAGGAACTCGTGATTCGGCCATGAGAACCGTCAGCCTCCGTCGCGTCGTCGTCACCGGAATCGGTGCGGTCTCGAATCTCGGCTGCTCCGCGGCCAAGACCTGGGAGGCGATGAAGGCCGGGCGCTCGGGCATCTCCCCCCTGCGCACCTTCCCCCAGAACGAGGACTGGACCGTCCGCTTCGCGGGCGAGATCCACGACTTCGATGCCAGCCATGTCGTCGAGCCGCGCGAGCAGAAGCGCATCGATCGCGTCGCGCTGTTCGCGATGGTCGCGGCGCACGAGGCGGTGCAGGACTGCGGACTCGATCTGAAGAACGCTGCCGATCCGTACCGGAACGGCACGATCATCGGCTCGGGCATCGGCGGCGTGCTCACGATGGAGGAGGGACACACCAAGCTCCTCCAGACCGGCCCCCGCCGCGTCAGCCCCTTCGTCGTCCCGCGACTGATGGTGAACGCCGCGCCTGGCAATGTCTCGATCCAGTTCAACCTGCGCGGGCCGAGCACTGCGGTGGCCTCCGCCTGCGCATCGAGCGGCCACGCGATGGGCATGGCGATGCAGGCGATCCAGCGCGGCGATTGCGATGTCATGGTCGCGGGCGGCAGCGAGGCGGCCATCACGCCGCTCACCCTGTCCGCCTTTGCGTCGATGAAGGCGCTCTCGACCCGCAACGACGACCCGACGCGCGCCTCGCGCCCGTTCGACCGCGACCGCGATGGCTTCGTCCTCTCGGAGGGCGCCGCGATCGTGGTGCTCGAGGAGTACGAGCATGCGAAGCGCCGCGGCGCGCGCATCTACGCCGAACTCGCCGGCTACGGCGCGACGGGCGACGCCTACCACATCGCCGCTCCCGACGAGAAGGGTTCGGGTGCCTTCAAGGCGATGGAGTTCGCCCTGCGCGACGCGCAGATGAATCCGGACGCGGTTGGCTACATCAACTCGCACGGCACCTCGACGCCGCTCGGCGACCGCGCCGAGGTCGGCGCCGTGAAGCGCCTGTTCGGCGACCATTCGTACCGGCTCGCGATGAGCTCGACCAAGTCGATGACCGGTCACGCGCTCGGCGCGGCGGGCGGCATCGAGACGATCCCCACGCTCATGTCGATCTACGAGGGCGTGCTTGCCCCGACGATCAACCTCGAGAACCCGGACGAGGGCTTCGACCTCAACTTCGTGCCCAACGCACCGCAGGAGGCCCGGGTCGACGTCGCGCTGAACAACACCTTCGGGTTCGGCGGCCACAACGTGAGCCTGGTGTTCAAGCGCGTGTCGTGA
>JBEAQW010000044.1:0-8922 GCA_041163725.1 Planctomycetota bacterium | reverse complement strand
GTGCAATGGTGGCTCGCGACCACGCTTCTTGGCCGTCACGCGGACGATGGGAAGGATGAGAAGTCGGAACGGGCGCCTGCGAGCGCCGAGGATCGGCGGCGCGCCTTCGCGATCCTCAAGGAACTTTCTCCCCTCGGCGCCGCCGACCGCGACGACTTCTGGTGGCGCGCGCAGCTCGCGCAGCTCGAGATGCTCGCAGACGACGCGGGCCGCGAGCGCGATATCCTCTCTCGGGTGAACCGTCTGGCGCTCATCGACACCGCGCTCGGGGGCAAGCCGCTCGCACGGCGGTTCGCGCAGTTGCGCACGCGCTGCGCGGGAGGCGCAACCGGCGCGGCCGAACCGCAGGAAGGACCGCAACCGTGAGCAAGACGAACCGGATCAACGGAAGCGCAACCGAAGGCGAGCGCGCGCGCATCGACCGATTCGAGGCGGCCTACAACCGCATCGACCGCGAGATGCAGCGGCTGCTCGACGAGCCGCGCGAGGGACGCCGCCGCGGCTTCGCAAGCTGCGTGCGGCAGATCGCGGCCGAGCGACGGCACTTCGGCCGTCACCTCGACTTCCTGCTCGAGATCGGCGAACTGCGGAACGCGCTCGTCCACAACCGCACCGGAGTCGACGAGTACATCGCGGTCCCGACCGAGCGGACCGTGGCGCAACTCGAAGGAATCGACGAGGAGCTCCGCAAGCCGATCCCGCTGCGGAGCGTCGCGGCGAAGGATGTCGCGACGGTGAGCGTCGACGATCGCGTCGGCCATGTGCTCGCACTCGTGAAGCAGAAGGGCGTCGTCCGCTTCCCCGTGCTGCGGGACGGGCGGATCATCGCGCTCCTCACGGCATCGGGCGTCGTACGCTGGATCGCGTCGCACGACATCGAGGCGTGCGCGCTTCCGCATCTCGCGCGGAAGGGTCGCGCGGCCGAGGGTCCGCTCGACGGACACCTTGACGGGAGTCTCGACGGCGAGATCCGCCTCTCCGACGGCGAGCGCATCATCTGCACGATCGCGGCGGTCTCGGTGGGCGAGGTGCTCGCGCGCGACCACCGCAAGGACGAGTTCGCCGTGATGGCGCGCGACGCATCGGCCGAGCATGCGCTTTCGCTCTGGACGCGCAACCCGCGCCTCGAGGCGGTCATCGTGACCGAGCACGGGAGGGCCGACGAGACGCCGCTCGGCATCGCCACGGCCACCGACCTCATCAAGTTGCTCGAGATGCGTCCGTAGCCGGCGCGGCGCATCCCGCTCAGCCGCCGAAGCGGTCGCGGATGCGGTCGCGGAGATCGTCGAGCTTCGACAGGCGCTCGCGCTTCTCCCCCTCGAAGAGCCCGAGCTGACCGGGCGCGTCGGTCACCTTGCTCGCGGCGAATCCGCAGAGGCGCACGGCGCGCCAGCCGCGCCGCGCGAAGCTCGCGAGGAGTTCGCGCGCGTGCTGCCGGAGTTCGTGCGTGTGATCGGTCGGCGTCGCAAGTGTCCGCGCGTGCGAGTGCGTCTCGAAGTCGCTGAAGCGGATCTTGATCTCGACCGTCTGCGCGAAGAGCCCCTTCGCCCGCAGCCGGCGCCCGACCTCGTCGGCCTGCGCGACGAGCTTCGCCTCGACCGCGGCGCGGTCGACGATGTCCTCGCGGAAGGTCTCCTCCTCTCCGACCGACTTCGCCGCACGGCCCGTCTCGACCGGCCGGTCGTCGCGACCGTGCGCGAGCCGCCACCAGTGCGCGCCGCTTTCGCCGAAGTCCGTCGTCAGCTGCGTCTCCCCCGCACGCTGGAGATCGCCGAAGGTGCGGTATCCGCGCGCATGCAGCGACTGCGCCGTGACGGGACCGACACCCCACATCCGCTCGACCGCGAGCGGCGCGAGCCTCGCCGCGAGCGCGTCGGCGGCGAGATCGAGGTCGACGAGGGCGTCGGGCTTCTCGAGATCGCTCGCGATCTTCGCAACGAACTTGTTGGGCGCGATGCCGACCGAGCAGGTCAGCCGCAGTTCGCCGGCCACCGCCGCGCGGATCTCCTCCGCGATCCGTCGCGCGCTCCCGAAGAGCGCGAGCGACGCCGTGACATCGATGAAGGCCTCGTCGAGCGCGAGCGGCTCGATCTCGGGCGAGTAGCGACCGAAGATCCCACGGATCGCGCGCGAGGCCTCCTCGTAGCGCGCGAAGTCCGGCTTCACGACCGCCGCGTGCGGGCAGAGCCGCATCGCCTGCGACATCGGCATCGCGCTCCGGCAGCCGAACTTCCGTGCCTCGTAGCTCGCCGCGCAGACCACGCCGCGGCCCTCGCGCCCACCGACGAGCACCGGTCGGCCCCGCAGCGACGGATCATCGCGCTGCTCGACCGATGCGTAGAACGCATCCATGTCGACATGCAGGATGACGCGCCGGGCCTGCAACGCGGTGCCTCCGTTCAGCGGGCCGTATCGGCCTCGAGATCCCAGTGGAAGAGGCGCTCCGCGTCGGGCTTCGACTTGATCTTGCCCATCTGGAGCAACTGGCCCGCGGTCTCCTCCCAGCGCGAGTAGCGCATGCCGCCGAGGCCGAGCCGCGTGGTCTCGTCGTTGGCGATCAGCGGGATCTGCACTTCGGCGGCACGCGTCATCGCCTCGAGGCTCATGGCGGGGTTCAGCCGCGACATCTCCTGGTTCACGGCCTTGGGATCGTTCAGATACGCGCGCCACCCGAGGGCGGACGCGCGCACGAACGCGGCGCACGCCTCGCGGTTCGCCTCGAGGAACGGGCGCGTGGTCACGACCACCGCGTTGTACGGATTGAAGCCCGACTCGCTCATCATGAAGACGCGCGTCTTCACACCCTTAAGTTCGAGCGCGACGGGCTCCGACAGCACGAAGCACTGCGACGCGAGCGTCGGATCCGCGGCGAACTGCGCGAGATTGGCCGTGTAGGGAACGATCCGTCGCTTGCCGGCGGGGAACTGCGTGCTCAGCCACTGGTAGTCCGCGAGACCGTCCTGGATCGCGAGCGTGACATCCGACTCCCACAGCTGCATGAGCGTCTGGTACGGCGACGATTCATGCACCATGACGCCCATCGGGTTCACCTGGTAGACCGCATACAGCGCGACGAGGTCGCCGCCCTGCTCGTTGAGCTCGATCACCTGCGTGCCGGCGACGACGCCGAGCTCGACCTTGCCGCTCGCGACGAGCTGCGGAACGGGCACATCGGGCCCGCCCTGGACGAGCTCGACATCGAGACCCTCGGAGTGGTAGAGCGCCTTCTGCTCGGCGGCGTAGAAGCCTCCGAACTCAGGCTCCGCAACCCAGTTCAACTGCAGGCGCAACTTGCGGAGTTCGGGAGCGGCCGTACCCCCCTGCGCGAGATCCGTGGAAGGACGCGGCGCCGAGGCGTCGTCGCAGCCAACCGGCCCGAGCGCGAGCAGCGCCGCGGGGAGGATGGCGGCGCGGAGCGTGGAGATGAGCACGCCCGCGAGCGTGGAAATCGAGCGGACAGAGCGAGGGAGTGCGGACTGCTTCATGCGTCGGAGTGTATGGTGCGCCGCGGGGCGTGACCAACCGACCGTTGCTGCGTTCCTTCCGCGATGACGACCGCATCCACCGGACAACCCCATCTCGACCTGCGCGGCGTGGGGCGCGTGTTCGGCTCCGTCGAGGCTGTCGCGCCGCTCGACCTCGCGATCGAGCGCGGCTCTTTCACGGCGCTCGTGGGACCTTCCGGCTGCGGAAAGACGACGATCCTGCGGATGCTTGGCGGACTCGACCGCCCGGATCGCGGCGTCATCGAACGGGCGGGCGGTGCGATGGGCCTCTGCTTCCAGGAACCGCGACTGCTGCCCTGGCGAAGCGTGCTCGAAAATGTGGCGCTGCCGCTCGAGCTTGCGGGCGTTCGGCGCGACGAGCGACTCGGACGCGCGCTCGAGGCGATCCGGCTCGTGAGGCTCGACGACGCGGCCACGCGACTTCCGCATCAGCTTTCCGGAGGCATGCGCATGCGGGCGGCGCTTGCGCGTGCGCTCGTCTCGCGGCCCGAACTGCTGCTGCTCGACGAACCGTTCGGCGCGCTCGACGAGGTCACGCGACACGAGCTCGACGGCGAGTTGCGCGCACTGTGGGAGCGGACGCGCTTCACCGCGGTGATCGTCACGCACTCGCTTCCCGAGGCGGTGTTCCTCGCGACGCGCGTGATCGTGTTCTCGCCGAGGCCGGCGCGCGTGGTCGCGGATCTCGCCACGCCGACCGTCGCGCGCGACGCCGAGGCCTGGACGAGCGATGCGCTCGGCGCGTGCGTGCGCGATGCGAGCCGCGCGCTGCTCGGTGCGATCGAGGAGGCGCGGCGATGAGCGCGCGCGCCCGCATCGCCGCGGCCGCGGGCCCGATCGCCACGGTGGCGATCGCGATCGCCGCGTGGGCGGCGTTCAAGTCGGTCGCGGGGATCAAGGACTTCGTGCTGCCTTCGCCGCTCGGCGTGGTGCGTGCGTTCGAGGCCGATGCCACGACCTTCCTGATCGGCGCGCGTGAGACCGCGATCAGCGCCGCGCTCGGATTCGGCATCGCCGCGGTCGCGGGCGTGCTCGCGGGAAGCGCGCTCTCGATCTCGCGCACGGTCGAGCGCAGCGTCTATCCGCTCACGCTCCTCTTCCAGATGGTGCCGCTCGTGGCGATCGCACCGCTGCTGGTGATCTGGGCGGGTTTCGGACGGCCCGCGATCGTCGCCAGCACCGCGATCGTGTCGGTCTTCCCCGTCATCGCGAACACGCTCGCGGGACTGCGCGCGCGCGACGCGGGACTCCAGGAGCTGTTCACGGTGCTCGGCGCCGGCCCGCTCGTCTCCTGGTGGAAGCTCGCGCTTCCCTCGGCGGTGCCGTCGATCGTGACGGGCCTGCGCATCGCGGCCGGACTCGCGGCGATCGGAACGATCACCGGCGAGTTCATCGCCGCGGAGGGAGGCGAGCGCGCGCCGCTCGGCGTCCTCATCATGACGGCGATGCGCAACTTCGCGACCGACCGCGTGTTCGTGGCGGTGATCCTCGCCGCCTGCGTCGGCTTCGCGCTGTTCGGCGCCGTGAGCGCGGCGAGCCGCCTGCTCCTCGCGCGCTGGATGCGCTGAGCGTTCAGGTCTTGAATGCCGCGAGCGTCGTGCGGATCACGCCGACCTGATCGGTCGTCTCGCTGGCTGCGGCGGCCAGTTCCTCGCTTGCGGCTGCGTTCGCCTGCGTGGTCTGGTCGATCTCCTGCATGCTCGACGAGACCTGGCGGATCGCCTCGGACTGGTCGCGCGATGCGCGGGAGATCTCCTCGAGAAGTTCCGCGACCGACCGCGATCCGCCGACGATCCGCGTGAACACGCCCTCGACATCGCCGACGAGCGCGACACCCTTGTCGGCGCGTGCGCCGGATTCCTCGATCAGCCCCGCGGTGTCGCGGGCGGCCTCGGCCGACCGCATCGCCAGGCTCCGGACCTCCTGCGCGACCACGGCGAATCCGCGGCCGGCGTCACCCGCACGCGCGGCCTCGACCGCCGCGTTCAGCGCGAGCAGGTTCGTCTGGAACGCGATCTCGTCGATCACGCGGATGATGCTCGCGATGCGCTCGCTCGAGCTGCGGATGCCGTCCATCGCCTCGACGAGCTGCTTCATGCGCGACGCGCCGTCGTCGGCGTCGGTCCGCGCACGCCCCGCGATCTCGGAGGCGTTCGACGAGTGTCCCGCCGTGCGGCCGACCATCGCGCTGAGTTCCTCGATGCTCGCGGTGACCTGCTCGAGCGTCGCCGCCTGCTCGCTCGCGTCGTTCGCGATCGTCCGGCTGGTCTCGTTGATGCGCTCCGCGCCGCCGGAAAGATCATGCGCCTGAGCGCGAATCTCCGCAATGCTCCGCCCGACCTTCTCGGCGAAGGCGTTGAAGTGCCGTGCGACCTCCGCGATCTCGTCGCCGCCGCTGGCATCGAGCCGGCGGCCGAGGTCTCCGTCACCCTCGGCGACCTCGCGCATCGCGGCGCCGAGCGCATGCAGCGGACGCCGGATCGAGCGACCGATGACGACCGCCGCCAGCACGCCGAGCGCGGTTGCGACCATTCCGATCGCGATGATCGAAGTCATTCCCGTCGATGCGATCGCGGCGGCTGCGGCGGCCTCGTCGTTCATCACGGCATCGCCCGCCGCTTCGAACTCCGCGACACGCGCGAGCACCGCGAGCGCCGCCGTGCGGTACTGCTCCTCAGCGCTGCGCCGGGCGGTCGTCGCCGCGAACAGTTCCTCGAGCGCGCCGTGGAAATCCACGGCGAGCGCGCGATAGCGGTCGCTCATCCTGGTCGCGGGATCATCCGCGCACGGCAGATCGAAGGCACCCGTCGCAAGCATGCCCTCGGATGCCTCGGTCTGGAACGAAAGCCCCTCGTCGATCCCGGCGCGACACGACTCGACGGGCTCGCCCGCGATGTAGCGCTGCAGGTGGTAGAGGACCGTGAGAAGTCCGATGTTCGACTCCATGCCGCCATCGGCGGCCTCCCACGCCTTCGAGATGCCGCCGTTCCAGGTGAACGCCTGGTCCGGATTGCCCTCGATCGCCTCCACCTGTCCGTCGCCGATCTCCTCGACCGCACGGCCAAACGCGACGAACACCGCCGTGGTCGCGTCGAAGCGCGCACGCGTCGCGACAAACGACTTCTGCGCGGCGAGCAGACCGCGCAGCTGGCGCTCGTATGCATCGAGCGACCCGCGGACGGCGGCGATCTTCGACTGCTCGAGCAGCCCGCTCTCCGCAGCCGCGTCGAGCTTCGCTCGCGCGACGCCGTGCTGGCGGTCGATCGCCGCGGTGTCGGCCGATCCCACGGCGAGCAGCTCGGAGACGAGCCGCATCTCGGTGCCCATCGCGATGGAACCCTCCATCGCACTGTTGGCGGTCTCCCACGCCGGGCCCGTCACGCTCTCGAGCGAGTGCGAGGTGCTGCGGACGCTCCACCAGCCGGTGAACGCACAGGCGGCGACGAGCGCGGTGGAGAGTGAGAAGCCGAGGAGGACACGGGTGGAGATTCGCATGGCTATGGGGCTCGCGTGGGGATGTATGCGGCTGGCGCGTGGGGTTCGAGCGCCGCTGTCGTGGTATGACCCGAGGAGGTCGGGCGTGGATTCGCGCCGGCTTCGCGGCGACTTCGCATGGATTGGACGAGGTTTCGTGTGACTAGAAGGCGACGGTGCAGCGAAGGGTCGCGACGATCGCGTCGTCGCCACCCGCTGCGCCGGGATTGGAGATCCACTGGATGTCGGGCTTGATCGAGAGACTCGGCGTGACCGCCCACTCGTAGAACAGCTCGATCACGGTCTCGTCGCCCGAGAAGCCGGCGAGCGGGTCTCCGCTCGGCTCGACGAACGACGCATACACGCCGAACGCGTCGGCATCGCGGCCCG
This sequence comes from Planctomycetota bacterium, assembly GCA_041163725.1. Lineage (GTDB taxonomy): Bacteria > Planctomycetota > Phycisphaerae > Phycisphaerales > SM1A02 > QWPT01. Next base: position 1,552 of record JBEAQW010000044.1, on the reverse strand, counting down.
CGAAGGTCCCGCGCATCGTGACGCCCCCGCCGAACTGCATCGCGACCGCACTGACCGCATCGTCGGCGGACCCGAACTGGAGGAACGCCCAGAGTCCGCGCTCGTCGTCCTCGGCGAGGTCGCCTGCGGGCCTCCACGCACGCGCTTCGGCGAGCGCGTAGAAGCCGGTCGTGCCGTCCTCGGTTCCTCCATCGAAGCGGGCGAACTCGCCCGAATGCCACCAGAATCCCGCGGCGATCCGCGCCTGATCGAACGGTCCGGCGTTGGCGAGCGTGGTGCCGACCTCGCCGACCACGAACCAGTCGTCGGAGTCCTCGTCGTCGAAGAAGCCCGCTGGACCAAGCGCACCGGTCGCGATGCCATCGACCGCGGCACCGCCGTCGTAGACGCCGACGCCGGCGTAGAACGCGTCGGTCGGGTACACGAACAGATTGACCCCGGTCGAGGGATCGGGGTAGGTCGGGAACGCGAAGATCGCGGGCGTGAAGCCGGCACTCGCGTTGATGAACGCCCCGGCGGAACCGATGTACGCGAACTCCGAGTTGGCATCGACCTTGCCGATCTTCACGCGCAGCGCGCGATCGAGCAGCCACTGCTCGTACCAGCACTGCGACAGCTGCGTGATGCTGCCGTCGATCGAGATGTTCGAGTAGGCCTGGAAGCCGTCGACCGCCGCCCCTCCCACCGGAGCGTTCGCGGTCTGGAAGTCGAGGAAGACACCCGCGCCTTCGAGGCCGGCGAGCCGGCCGAGATCGAGCGCGAGATTCGCATCGAACAGGAAGCGGAAGCCGCTGCGCTGCGCATCCGCACCTTCGAGGATGCGCGACCACTCGCTGACGAGCGAGCCGTTGAAGTCGATGCCGAGTTCCTCGAGCGCGGTGCGCGATCCGCCCCAATCGCCGGTCGCTCGCGACCAGCCGAGCCACGGGCTCTCGCCGAACCACTCACGCGGTGCATCGCCTTCGCGCGCGCCGGGCGTGCCCTCGCGCCCGCGCGCTCCGGGCTCCTGCCCGGGCAGGATCGGAGGCAGCGCCGAGGCAGCCGATGGCACGAGTTCAGCCGCATCGAACACATCGCCTGCGCCCGCGAAGCCGGTCTCGTCGACCGACTGCCGCGCCACGGCGGACGAGGCGGACGCGATCGAAGCGCCTGCAAGCGCCGACTGGACGAGGAAACGAAAACGACTGTTCATCATGGGACCCTCCGGATTCGGGCGACACATTCGCCGTGCGGCGGGATCGGTCGGGTTTCCAATGCACTTCACGGCCGGAACGGCGTTCACCGCCGAACGGGGTGCTTGCCCGCCCTACACTGACCACCCGCTCCGAGATGGCGCGTTGCGCCTCGAAGCCGTGGAGTCGAGTCAGAGAGCCCCCGTTGATCGCCTACGCCGTCTTCTCCCCCGTCGAGTACTGGCCGCTTCTGGCGGGGTTCCTCGCTGCGGTCGCGCTGCTGCTCGCGTTCGACCTCACGGTCATGGAGCGCCTGACGCGCATGACCGAGAACGCGCCCGACGCGGCGAAGCGCCGCTTCCGCGTCTCGCTCACCTGGA
>JBEAQW010000043.1:0-9447 GCA_041163725.1 Planctomycetota bacterium | reverse complement strand
CTCAGCAGCGTCGGCACGACTCCGCTGGTTCTCGATCAGCCGTTCTCCACGGGCACCTACAGCGCGCTCGGCTCGGACTCCGAGTTCTGGTTCGCGACGGTCGATCAGGAACTCATCTCGGATGACGCCGCCGCGGCGGGACTCGCGGATGCAGTGTTCCTGCATGCGCAGCTCCTCTGGATTCCCGAGCCTGGGAAGACACCGATCGCGAGTACGGCGACGAATCTCGTGACGCGCGTGATCGTGCTTTCCGGCGGCGAGCTCGGCGTGTACGGCGGCGCCGCCTTCGCCGAACCACTCGATGCGATCGGGAGCAGTGAACTGTCGATTCGGATCCGCGGTGGCACCCTGACGCTTCTCGAGCGGACCGAGGGCTTCCGCGACCTCCTCAGCCCATCGGTTCTCGAAGGCACCCTGACCGCCCGCGCGGCGACCGAGGAGACCGCCGTGTGGAAGCGCGCGATCTCCCAGCTTGTGACGAACAAGCTCGGCCGCTCGACCCTCGTGGATGCTGACGCGACGCGACGCGATGCGGTCGCCGCGGCCCGCTAGGTCGAACGGGCTTCGGAGTGCTGTATCGCGCGCTCGATCGCCTCGCGCAGCCCCGCATCCAGGAGGTCGAGGTGGGGACTGCGCACGACGATGGGCCCCGATGGTCGCGCGATATGGAGGGCGACGGCCTCTAGATCGATCGCGGAGACGGCCCCGGGCCCACCCCGGCCGAATGCTCCGCCACCCTCGATGGGTTGCCATGTGCGCCGAGACCCGTACTCCGCGTCGCCGACGATGGGAAACCCGAGGTGCGAGAGCATCACGCGGATCTGGTGATAGCGCCCGGTATCGAGCCGGACGAGAACATGGCGATCGTCCGCCCCGGCGCTCGGCCCAGGCGCCGTCGCGTGCCTCGGCGCAGGCGCGATCGCGAGCACCGCCATTCGCGATGGATCACCGCCGGACCGAACGACGCGCGCGAGGCGCCCCTCGCGCCGCAGAAAGGCCCGATGCTCGCCAAGAAGGGCGCCCATCGATCGTGACTCCGCCTCGCCTGCGACGATCCGCGCTACATACCACTTGGTCCACAGTCCCGCGCGGATCTCCTGATTCTGGGCCGCCACCGTCTCCGGCGAGCCGGCGACCATCATCACGCCGCGCGTCGCACGATCGAGCCGATGCGGAAGCCAACAGCGGTTCCAGCCGAAGCTCCGCGCCGCCCGAATCGCAAGCGAATCGGATTCCACCCCGCCACCGGTCCGCTCGCTGGAGAGACCTGCGGGCTTGTAGACCGCCGCCTCGAGATCCTGCTGGAAGAGCACGGTGACACCACGCCCGTCCAGACCCTTGCGGGCCCCGCGGGCTTCGGCCGCCGAACGCGACGACGGTGAAGGATCCTTCACGCCGAGATGAACTTCTCGCGAACCGCGTAGAGAGCGAGTTCAACGCGGTCGTGGATGTCGAGCTTCTCCATGACGCTCGTCACATGCTTGTCGACGGTCTTGACGGAGATGCCGAGCATCTCGGCGATCTGCTTCTTCGCGTAGCCCTTGCCGACATAGCGGAGCACCTCGACCTCGCGCTCCGAGAGCGATGCGCCACGCGTACCGGTGACCTTGCGCTTCCGGATCTCGCCAATGCTCCCCTTGACGCGTTCGGCAACCGTCGGCGAGAAGAACTGCTCACCACGCGCGACGGCGCGGATCGCCGCGGGAATCGCACTCGGGTCATCGCCCTTGACCACGAACCCGAGCGCACCGACCTTGATCGCCTGCTCGATCGCGCGGTCGTGCGCGTGCCCGGTGAGGAACATGATCGCGGTATTCGGACGCAGCTGGAGGATGTGACTCGCAGCATGGAAGGCATCCACCCCAGGCATCTCGACATCGAGCACGACGACGGCGGGGCTGTGCTTGTGCGCAAGCTCTACGGCATCCGCCCCATTTGATGCTTCGGCCACGACACGGATGTCGTCGGTCGAGTTCAGCACCGACACCAGCGCGGCGCGGATGAGTGCGTGGTCGTCGACGACGAGAACGGAGATGGACCGAGGATTCGCCATGACCTCGATTTCACCAAAAAACACGGGGTTTTGCAACAACGATTCGCTCACTGCATGCTCCAGGGTTTCGCTGCGGGACCACGCCCGACGGCGAGGGATTCCATCGGTTCATTGTGCGATGAAGCGGGAGCGCGATGCGCGCCCCGCAGCCCTTTGGGGGACTTGCCTGATGGAAGGAAATCCTGGCGAGCGTATCTTCGGTTCAGGAGAGTTCGGGTACAGCAGGAATGGTGCTGAACCCGCGACACGGCTGGAACGACGAGAGGCGTCATTCTTCCCATCAGAGGAGTCCCGGATGTCCGCAACCACAGAGCGAGCTACGTTGGTCCTGGATCTGTTCGACCGCTACTACGAGCGCGTGTACGCGTTCCTCCGCAAGTCGACCACCCCGGATGTTGCGGAGGATCTCGCGCAGGAGGTCTTCCTTCGGCTCCTCCAGCACCCGGACCTCGAGCGGCTGACGATCTCGATCTCCTACCTGCTCAAGATCGCCCACAACCTTCTTCGACGGCGCTACGCCCGCGCGACGCGGCTGCGGGAGCTGCTCGAGGAGCGCGCGGTGGCATCCGAGGAACTGCGTACGCAGACCCAGGCGCCGCGGCCTACGCGGTCCGAAGAGGTCAGCCCGGATGTGCTCGAAACCGCACTCGGCCTCCTTGGCCGCGACGAGCAGGATGCGATTCGCCTGATCGTGTGCGAGGGCAAGAGCTACCAGCACGCGGCGGAGGCGCTCGGCGTCTCGGTCACCACGATCAACAACTGGAAGCACCGCGGCATCATGAAGCTCCGCTCGCTGGTGCAGTCCGGCGATGCGCCCGCTGAGCGCCGGCCGCTTGCCGATGTCGAGATCTCCACGACGAGGATGCGACCAGCGGCGCGACGAGCGGGCCGGGGCGATCGCGAGAGCACCGGCGTGGGTCGAGTCGCGTCGCAGACGCAGCGAGGCCTGCTCGAGTGGCGTTCGACGCGCGACGAGGTCGCCTGACGCACCGAAGGGTCCCTGGGCGATGACCGGGCAGGCTCAGCCGGTTGCGATCCGCCCGAGTACGGCGACGAGCCACAGCACCCCTGCTCCGAGCGCCATCGCGATCACGAGGGACCAGACCACAACCGACTTCATGCGCCGGGCGCGGCCCGCGCCGCGAGGAGCCCGACGCACCGTGTCGCCGTCGATCCACGCGAAGCACTTCGGACAGACATCGGCGGCGTCGTAGATCTCGGCGCCGCACTCGGGGCAGAACGCGGTCTGATGGGCGAGCCGGGCCTGATCCGCGGCCTCCACATCCTCCTCCCACTCATCGTGGAAGTCGGCGTCGTCCTCGGGCGAGGAGTCGTCGGCTGGTCGGCTGCGGCCCATGCGGTGGTCCTACCATACCGCGTCATGCCGCCGCTCCAAAGCTCGATGATCCCGCTTGGGACCCCCTGCCCGCCATTCGATCTCGCCGATCCACGCGGATTCAGGATGACCGACCGCGACGCGCGCGGGCGCCCCCTGCTCGTGCTCTTCATCTGCAACCACTGCCCCTTCGTGAAGCACATCCGGCAGGAACTTGCGACGGTCGGACGGGACTACCTGCCGCGCGGCGTCGCGATCGCGGCGATCAGCGCGAACGACCCCATCCGCTATCCCGACGACGCACCGGAGCGCATGGTCGCCGAGGCCTGCGAGGCGGGTTACATGTTCCCCTATCTCTTCGACGAGTCACAGGATGTCGCGAGGGCCTTCGACGCACAGTGCACGCCGGATATCTATCTCTTCGACCAGTCCCATCGCCTCGTCTACCGGGGACAGCTCGATGCCAGCCGACCGAAGTCCGATGTCCCGGTGACGGGGCGCGACCTTCGCGATGCGCTTGATGCGGTGCTGGAGGGTCGCGCCGTCTCGTCATCGCAGTATCCGGCGGTCGGATGCAGCATCAAGTGGCGCGAGGACTGACGCGGGCGGCGCGACGCGCGTCCGAGTGACACTGGGCAGAAGCACAGAGAAGGAAGCACAGGGAAAAACACACGGGCCCTGCGCGTTGCGCAGGGCCCGTGTGTACTTCAGCGAGGCGGACGGGAATCGAACCCGCAACCACCGGCGTGACAAGCCGGTACTCTAACCAATTGAGCTACCGCCCCAACACCTCCGCGGTCTCCCGCGAGGGATCGGAAGAGTAGCAAAAGTTCCATGGCCGTCAAGCGGGTGAAACAGGCTGCCTTCCGAGGCTGCCGTCCAGGGGTAGGCCTGTAGCGGCTGTATCAGACATCCGACCAGCGCCGACCGACCGCGGAGGACACCTCGAGCGGGACGCGAAGTTCCATAGCCGAGCGCATGGTCTCGGAGAGGATGGCTCGGACCCTCTCGGCTTCCCCGACCGGCGCCTCGACGAGCAGTTCGTCGTGGATCTGGAGGAGCAGCCGGGCCGCGGGAAGTTCCCGCCGCAGCCTTGCGTCGAGCCGGATCATCGCGATCTTGATGAGGTCGGCCGCCGACCCCTGCACCACCGTGTTGATGGCGATGCGCTCACCGAACGCACGCTCCGCCCTGTTCTGGGAGTGCACCTGCGGGATCGGTCTCCACCGACCGGTGATCGTCGTGGCATGGCCGCAGTCCTTCGCCGCTTCGACGCAGTGATTGAGGAAGCGGTCGATGCCCGCGAAGCGGGACCGGTAGCTCTCGATGATCTCCTTCGCGCGCGCGACCGTGTATCCGGGGCCGAGCCTCCGCGCGAGACCACCCGCGGTGATGCCGTACACGATGCCGAAGTTGACCATCTTGGCCGCGGAGCGCTGGACATCGTCGACGGCACCAGGCTCGACGCCGAACACCTGCGCGGCCACCGCGCGATGGATGTCCTCCCCTCGCGCGAACGCGTCGCAGAGTCCCGGATCCTCCGAGAAATGCGCGAGGAAGCGCAGCTCGATCTGCGAGTAGTCGGCACTCACGAATGTCATGCCCTCGCCGGCGACGAACGCGCGGCGGATCGCTGCGCCGACCTCGGTGCGGATCGGGATGTTCTGCAGGTTCGGGTCGCTCGAGGAAAGGCGCCCCGTGGCGGTTCCGGTCTGGTGGAACGAGCAGTGGATCCGACCGGTCTCGGGTCGGACCGTCGCATCGAGCGCCTTGAGGTAGGTCCCCACGAGCTTCGCGAATTGCCGGTACTCGAGGATCTGCTCGGGCAGCCGCGATGTGCACGCGGGGTCGTCGGCGAGCTTCTCGAGGACCTCGCTGTCGGTGCTGGCCCCCGTCGCCGTTCGCTTCACGATGCGAAGGCCGAGTCCGGGCGGGTCGGCGTTCGGCGCGTTGAAGAGGATCTGAGAGAGCTGCTTCGGACTGTCGGGATTGAACGGCCACGGCGCCGACGCCGCGATCTCCTCGCGGAGCTTGGACAGTCGGATCTCAAGCGAGCGCCGCTGGGTGGAGAGTTCATCGCGGTCCACGCAGATGCCGGTGCGCTCCATGCGGGAGAGGACTGGAACAAGCGGAACCTCGATCTCCGAGTAGAGCCGCCACTGGTCGCGCTGGCAGATCGACGACTCGAGGCGATCGCACAGCGCGAGCGTGAGCTCGGCGTCCTCGGCCGCGTACGGCGCAGCGATCTCGAGGGGCGCCTCATCGAATCCGCGCTGCGCGCCCCTCGCGCCGATCACGGTCTCGATCGGAATCGGCCGGATGCCGAGCACATGCTCGCTCGTCGCGTCGAGTCCATGCGATGGACGGCTCGGGTCGACGACCCAGCTCGCGATCATCGAGTCACCCGCGATCCCCTCCAGTTCGACACCATGATTGGCGAAGACGGCGTGGTCGTACTTGAGGTTGTGGCCGACCTTCGCGATCGCTGGATCCTCGAGGACCGGCTTCAGTGCGGCGAGCACCGTCACCGCATCGAGATGGGATGCTGGCTCAGGGGAACGCACGGGAACATAGAGGCCCTCCCCCTCCACGAGGCAGAGCGAGATCCCGACAAGCCGTGCCACGGGCAGAACGAGCGAATCCGTCTCCGTGTCGATCGCGACCCTGCCGGCCTCGCGGATCCTGGCGACCAGCGCCTGCAGTTCCGCCTCGGTGCGCACGATGGTCACCTTCATGGCCCGCGCGGAGGCGGGGACGGCGGACGCGGCCGCTACGGAGTCGAAGAGCGTTCCGAACGCAGCGGCCTCGTGCGCGATGGGGCGCGCGGCCTCGGTCTGCGGGGCGTCCGAAGGAGGCTGCGCAGGAGTGGGCGTGCCGAACAGGCCACCCGCGTCCGCTGCTTCGGCGCTCGCCCTGCCGCGGCGGCCGCGCGCGGCGGCTCTGGTTCCGACCGGTTGGCTGTCGGAGGTCTCGGACTGGCTCCGCTCCGCGGGTTCGCCCGTACCGAAGATCTCGGTCGCCTCGCTTCTCAGCCTGTTGAAGCCGAGGACGCGGAGCAGTTCGAGGAGCTTCGGCAGGTCGCACCGCGACGGGTCGAAGCGGGCGGTGTCGAGTTCGAACGGAAAGTCGCAGTCGCGCTTCAGGGTCACGAGCGTTCGCGAGAGCGCCACGAGGTCCCGACTCGCCGCGAGCGCTTCGCCACGCTTGCCCTTGATGCGCGACACATTCTCGTAGATCCCCTCGATCGAACCATACTCGGCGAGCAGCGCGGCAGCGGTCTTCGGTCCGACCCCGGGCACACCCGGCACATTGTCGGCGGTGTCACCCATCAGTGCGAGAAGGTCGATGACCTGGTCCGGACGCACGCCCTTCGAATCGAAGAGCTGCTCGAGACCGATGTCCGCGTTCCGATGGGGATCGAAGAGCGTGGTGTTCGCGTCGACGAGCTGTCCGAGATCCTTGTCGCGGCTGACCATCCTGATGCGCGCGTCGGCGCGGGCGCCATGGAGACGGTCGACGAGCGTCGCGATCACATCGTCCGCCTCGACGCCCTCGATGCCGACCACGGGAATGCCCATGATGGCGAGCGCCTCGAGGCAACGCTCGACCTGCGGGTGGAAGTCATCGGGCGCCGGATCGCGGTGTGCCTTGTACTCGGGGTAGAGCTCCGAGCGGAATGTCTCGGTATCGCCGGCCGCGTCGATCACGACGATGAGTTCCGTCGGACGCTCGCTCCGGATGTAGGAGAAGAGCATCGAGATGAATCCGAACACCAGGTTGGTGGGCTCCCCCGTCACGGGACTCGAGAGTCCGCCTCGGATCGCGTAGTAGGCGCGGAAGAACTGCGCGTGGCCATCCACGATCGCCGTGTGCGGCCCGATCGAGCCCAGTGCGGGGGATGGCGTTCCGGATTCGCTCATCCGGTACCCGTCGACTTCGCGTGCAGTGCACCGATCGCCTGCTCGAGCGCGGCGGACGGCGAATGCCCCCGACGCGACATCATCGCGCGCGCGGTCTCCATGAACTTGTCGAGGCGGAAGGTCCTTGCGCCATCGGCGCCGTCGACGAGCCAGCCGAAGCGCGGCACGAGCGACGAAGGCGGCCTCGACTGCGCGATCATCGCGCCCGTGCCGATCGTGGTTCCCGTCATCAGCCGTGTTCCGATGGCGAGTTTGACATGGTCGCCGATGATGGTGCCCCAGAACTGGCGACCGGTTCGCACGAGCCCTCCATCCGGCTCGAGCCGGACGATGACCTCGCCATAGGTGTTGAGCAGGTTCGAGTTGTCGGTGCCCGCGCCGATGTTCACCCACTCACCGACGAAACTGTCGCCGAGATGCCCGTCGTGGGACTTGTTCGAGTAGGCCTGGAAGATCGTGCCGCCGATCTCACCGCCTGCGCGGCAGTGCGGACCGATCACGGTGGATGCCTTGATGAGCGACCGTTCCGCGACCGTGGACGCATCGAGGATCGCGCAAGGCCCGACGAGCACCGCGAATGGCCGCACGACCGCATGGGGTCCGACGACAACCGCACCCTTCGACGCATCGATCACGCAGGTCGGCCCGAGTGTCGCGGAGGGATGGATCAGAATCGGATGCGTGCCGAAGGACTGGCCCTCGTGCGGAGAGAGATGCCGGCGCTCCGAACCGTCGTGCAGGTGTTCGATGTCCTCAGCGAGCGTGGTGGCGATGCGAGCGGCGATCGCCCAAGGAGTCGCGACGAGTTCCGCATCGACTGTGGTGGTCGGACCGAGATCCGATGCGGCGAAACCCGATGCATGCAGGCCGCCGAGCCGATCGACAGGGACGATTGCAGCCACGAGCGCGCCGCACGCATCGACGAGCACGGATGCGGACGAGAGCATGCGCAGGACCGAGGTGCTCGCAAGGCGACCGTTCACGACGAGGCAGGTCCCCTGCCCACCCGTGTTGACGGAGCGGCCCGTGCGCTCCGCGACGACGGCGGCGACGCGGGGATCGCAGTCCAGCCGGTCGGCGCGGCGGCCGCACCCCGCCTCGATCCGCTCGAGAAGCGTGCCGAGCCCGGCACGAAGCTCGAACGCGGCGCGCAGATCGGTCAATGGACCGAAGGAGCCCCGAAGGTCATCGAACACCACCAGGGAATCGACGCCCTTCGGCATCCATTCCGCGGGATTCCCAACGCGCGTCTCGGATCCTTCGCTCGCTGCCATGGACGCAATGTACCGATGCGCGCGCAGTCATGCGGGGACGCGCGTATCAGCTCCGGCCGGTCCGCTAGACCGCCTCGCGCGAGACGCCAGGGATCACACGCTTGGCGGTCGAGAAACCCCACAGCGGGCGCGTCCGGTTCAGCAGCCAGATCGTTGGAATCGCGATGAGTCCCGATGCGAAGGCGCCCTGCAACTGCCGCCACACCTCGCCCGCGCCCGAGCCCGGCCACCACGCGGGATCGTCGTTGGCGAGGAGCGTTCCCCGAAGGGTCCATACCGCCACGAACACCACGCCCGCGAGCGCGCCGAAGACCATCGTCGCAAACCCGTTCGCGACGGGATTCCGGTGGTAGAGCAGCGTGCGGAGTGGCACGACCGCGAGTGCGCCGAGGGAGAAACCGAGCACCCACGGTCCGATGACGACGAGCTGGCTTCCATCGGCCCGCACCGCAGGAGAAAGCAGATCGGCGAGGAGTCCGGCGACCATCGCGATCCGCACCGCATACTGCCGGGGGGCGGACAGCAGTGCGAACACGACCACGCATGGAAGAAAGCGGGGCTGGCCGTCCGCGATGCGGAGGATTCCTCCGACGCTCGCATCGAGCGAGACGGCGATCAGCGCGAAGAGGATGTAGATGGCCCATCGCATGGGTCGCGCTATGGCCTTTCCCCGGTTGACCGATCGTCGGGCGGATCGATGGCGACGATGACGGTGGACTCGTCGGAGAGAACCGCCAGCGGCTCGACCTCGATGATCCGCGCGAGCGGCGCCTGCTCGTTCGCGAGCACCCTCCGTATGCGGCCGACCCTCATGCCACGCGCGACATTTCCGTAGCGGTCGTCGGCGATGCGCGCGAGCTGCCC
>JBEAQW010000042.1:0-6015 GCA_041163725.1 Planctomycetota bacterium | reverse complement strand
CGGCTGCACACAGCACCGTCTGGTATCGCTTCACCGCACCGGACCTCGGGATGGTGACGATCTCGCTCTGCGAGTCGGTGCCTGCGCCGCTCTTCGACACCTCCATCGCGATGTTCACCGGAACCTGCGGCAACCTGGTTGAGATCGGCTGCGACGAGGACGGATGCACCGACCTCGCCGAGCCGCCGTTCTTCAGCCGCCTGTTCGTGAAGGGCCTCGTGCCTGGGCAGGAGTACTACTTCTGCATCATGAACTCGGGCGACTGGCTCGGCTCGATTCCGGGGCCGTTCGAGTTCACGATCACCTCGCCGTAAGCCCCGAGCCGCGCTCAGTTCCGAACGACGGATCACCCAAGCCCCCCTCTCCGAGGGGGGCTTGTCGTTGAGGTGCGGTCAACGGCGGCCCGCCTCGCGCGGGTCCCGTCGCCTCCGCGCACGCGCCTACGCGCGCTGCCACTTCTCGATCACGCTGCGGAGTTCGGACTCGGTCGAGGCGGCGGCCTCGGGGCCGAAGTACTTGAGCTCGAGCATGACGATCTCGTCGCGGAGTGCCCGCGCCTTGTCGGGTGCGAGCTGCGGCTCGAGGCGGCGGAGGCTCGTGACGACGCCGAGCGGCGTGATGCGGGCGGGAGCCCACGCGGGAGTGGTCGACGCGGCCGGCGTGCGGCGGCGGCGGTGCCACCAGGCTGCGGCGGCGAAGCCGAGCACGAGGTAGATGCCGTAGCGCACGACGCGTGGCGTCGACCAGAAGGGACCGGCGACGGAGACCGACGCGCCCTCGACGGGCATGATGTCGAGATCGGCGTAGTAGCGGCTCTCGAGCTTCGCATCGATTCCAGCGGCGAGCGTGGGAAGCGTGAAGGCGCCGCCGAGCGCGCCGGTCGCGCGCGTGTAGGTCACCTTGAACGAGCGCTCGATCGGCAGGCGGTACATGCCGTCTGCGTCGGGTTCGGGGTAGCCGTCCTTCGGCTCGGTCGGGCCGCCGCGCATCATCATCATCGGCGACACGGTGCCGTCGCCCGACTGGAGCACGATCGGAGGATCGGCCTCGATGCCTTCGGCGCCGAGCGCGTAGCCCGCGAGCGGCGCATCGAGGCCGGCGAGCGCCTCGCGGATGTCGGGCACGATGCCCTTGCCGCGCATGCGGACCTCGAGCGTGACATCGTCGCTGCCCTTGCCATCCTTCACGGCGCGCACATCGACGAGCTGCACGATCTCGAGATCGGTGCAGGTCTGGGGCGCGGCCGTCTCGCTCGATGCGAGGAGCGGCGTGTTGCTCGGGACCGCGAGCGTGACCGGGCCCGTCTGGTCGGTGAACTGCATGTCGATCACGATCGCCGGGATCGTGTCGATCGCCGGATCGCGGCGCGAGAGCACGATGTAGGCGAGCGGCTTCTCGAGCCAGCCGTCCTCGCCGTTCTCGACGACTCCGCGCGGCGGCATGAACGCGTCGAAGAAGCCGACCGCGCCGACCTCGAAGTCCTTGCCGAACGAGTCGCGGATCGACTTCTCGAGTTCATCCCGGTAGTTCATCTGCCGGAACTGGTTGCCGACGCGCGCGAACACCCCGTTCTGCAGGTACTTCGCGAATCCACCCGTCTCGCGGTCGACCGAGTTCGTGAAGCGCAGCGAGAGCAGCATGCCGAACGGCCGGTCGACGCCGACCGCATCGGTTCCGTCGAGCGCGAGGCGGAGCTTGATCTCGTCCTTCACGAGGTCGCGGTAGAGCTCCTCCATCGCGCGGAGCGACGCACCGGCCGGATGCTCGCCGATCACGCGCAGCGCGTGACGCACGAGCTTCGGCTTGATCGCCGGATCGGCGCGCTGCACCGCGCCCTCGATGTCGGCGGCGAAGCTCGCGAGATGGCGGTCGTACGCCTCGGCCTCCATCGTCTGCATGCTCTTGCGGATCAGGTCGATCTGGTCGTCCTGGAGCGTGCCTTCCTTCGGAAGGTCGTCGGGCCGCAGGAAGTTGAGCTCCGCGGTTCCCATCGCCGCGCCGAACCAGCGGCGGTAGACGCCGGGATCGTCGCGCGTCTCGCCGCGCGTCAGCGCACCGACATAGCGCGCGGCCGCGTCGCCGAACGCCTCGAAGGCGGCCTTGCGGTACTCGTTCGCCTGCACGGGATCCTGCGCGGTCTTCTGCGACTGCTTGAACTGCAGGCGGTCGTAGGTGAGCGCGGCGTGGATCACCGCGAGGTTCCACGCATCGGGGCGCTGCCGCACGGCGGTGTCGATCAGGTCGATCGCGACGCCGTATCCGCGATCGACGATCTGGGCGATCTCGCTGTCGCTGCGCTTCACGCCCGCGGCCTTCATCGCATCGCGGCTGCGCCAGTCGCCGTTGAGGCTCCCGCCCATGGTCATCGCGAGGCCGGCGGCGGTCGCGGGGGGCATGCGGTCGAACGGTCCGAACACGCGCTCGATGTCGGTGCGCTCGTAGACCTCGGTGCGCGCATGGCACGCCTGGAATGCGGGCACGATCGCGGGGAGCGCGCGCGGCTCGATGCCGCTCTCGCGGAGCTTCGCGACGAGCGTGTCGAGGCGGTCGAGGTTCCTCCGCTGCCGCCCGCGCGTGAGCGGCGCCATCGGCATCGCATCGCGGTAGAAGCTGAAGAACATCATCATCTCCTCGGGGTACTCGACCGTCGGGCGCAGGCGGCCGACCCACTTCGCGAGGAAGTGGTTGGCGAAGTCGCCCGCCTCCGACGGCGACGCGCGCATCGCGTCGTCGAGGAGCGCGAGCGCCTGGTCGGTCTCGTCGGCGATCGTCGCGATGGCGATGCAGGCCTTGCGCGCGCGCGTCGCGAGCGACGGCTCGAGGGTCGCGAGCCAGCGTTCGGAGGGGATCGCACGGTACAGGAGCTGCGCGTTGCGTCCGATGAACTGCTGCTGGCCGCGCTGCTCGACCGCCTCCTCCATCTCCGAGACGAGCGCGGTCGTGACCATGCGCAGCGGAACGCGCAGCGCCGCCGCGTCGATGTCGGTGCGTGCGAGGAGCACATCGATCGACTCCTTGAGCCCGAGGGTCGCCTGCGCGCGGACCTCCTCGGAAGCCTGCATGTTGCCGATCTGCGCGGCGCTCAGCGCGAGCTGCTCGAGCGCGGCCGGGCCGAGCGCGGGACTCGCGAACACCTCGGCGAGCCAGGGCGAGACCTGCGTCTTGGGGACGCTGTTCATCTGGCCGATGGCGAGCCGGAGCGCCTCGCGGCGGCGATCGGTGTTCTCGTCCGGAAGCAGCGAGGTCTCGGCGAGGATCGCGAACGCCTCGAGGCGCAGCGCCTCGCCTTCGGGACCATCGCCCGCCTTGCCGGCGAGGTCGAGCTTGTAGCGTGCGTGCACGATCATCTGCGCGCCGTCGGCGCGCGCGCGCGCCTCGTCGAGCGGCGGGAGGAACTCGTACGCCTCGGCGAGAAGTCCGCTGCCCGCGAGGAACTCGATCGTGCGGCGGCGCGTCGTCTCGTCCTGCGTGCCGAAGAGCCGCGTGCCCTTGCGGATCTCGGCGAGCATCGCACCCGTCGAGTACTTCGCCGCCGCCTGCTGGAGCATGCGTCCGAGCGCCTGCATCTGCCACGGCTTGAACTCCGACGGGCTCGCCTCGGCGACCGCGAGCACTTCCTCGGGGAGCAGCCCCGAGTCGCCCCGGTTCATCGACTGAAGGATCGCCGCGTAGACCGGCTCGCTCTCCGCGAGCGGACGGCCGCGGAGGTAGTTCGCGAACACCGCCCACTCGCCCGCCATCACCTGGAGATGGATCCAGCGCGCGAGTTCCTGCGGCTGGGCGCTGTCGGCGTTCGGCTGCGCCACCTGTCCGAAGCCGAGCTTCGCGCGCGCGGCGAGCACCGCCTCGGGCTTGCGCGTGAAGTCGAACTCGCGCATCGCGCCGGAGACCATCTGGCCGCGCATCATCTCCGCGCTGCGCGCGGCGGCGAGTCCGAGCGCCACATCGAGGTCGATGCCGAAGTCCGCGTAGTACGCGCGCATCTCGGCCTGTCCGGGCTCCTCGAGCGAGGTGAAGAGCTTCTTGAGCTCCTCGACCTCGGCGGGGGAGAACGCGTTCGGCATGCCGGCGGCGCCCGCCATCGGATCGACGGGCATGCCGACGGGCGGCTCGGCGATCTCGATCGATGCGCCGTCGTCGGCGAGTTCCTCGAGGAGCTCGAGCTGCACGGGCATCGACTTCGGGGGCGTGAAGCCCGTCGCGGGTGCGACGATCTGGGCGCCGGCGGGCGAGGCGAGAAGAACGGCGGCCGTCATGGCGGAACCCGCGAGCACGGGGAACACGCAGGCGGTCGGGAACTGGAGCGGACTCTTCGGGGACTTCATCGATGCTCTCCGTGCGCGGCTCACCAGCCGTTGCCGATCTCGCCGTTCATTCCGGCGCCCTTGGAGGGCTTGTCGCCCTGGTTGCGCCCCTTGTTGCCGCGACGCGGCTTGTCGCCGAGACCGTTGCAGGTTCCCGTCGGGGAGTCCTTCGGGCGCGGCTTGGCGTAGAGCTCGTCGAGCGAGCTCTGCTCGAGGTTGAGCACGAGCTCGCCGTTCTTCTCGTGGTTCGCGATCTCCTCCTGCGAGGCGCCGCGCTCGCGCGCGTCCTCGGCGAGGTAGCGGAAGTTCTGCCGCGCGCGGCTCGCGACCTCGCGCCACTCCTCGGAGGGCTTGCCCGCGAGCCGCATGAGCCGGGCTCCGTAGTAGTACGCGGTGGCGAGTTCCTCGCGCGCTTCGCGGGTGAGCGACTCGGGAAGCGCTTGGGAGTCCATCGAGTCGTACAGCATGTCCTCGAGTTCGTTCGCGCCCGCGGCGACATCGCCCGTGCGCACCAGCGCGCGCGCCTTCGCGAGACGGATCTGCTCGCGCACCGGCCCGCCGATCTCGTCGACGAGCGTCTGCGCCTCGGCGAGCGCGTCGGCGGTCTTGCGCCACTCGGCGGCCGCGCGCGCATACGCATCCTCCTCGCGCGCGTTCGCCTCGAGTGCGGTGGCGCGCAGGGCGTCGTCGTCGTTCCCGAACGCCGCGGCCCTCGCCGCGATCGCCTCGAGGTGCGCGGCGTACGCATCGGCCTGCAGCGCGAGCGCCTCCTGCTGCAGTTCGTCGGCGCGTGCGACGAGCCGCGCCGCGCGGTCCTCGCGGAACGCGGACTGGCCGGGCCCGAAGTGGAAGGCGAGAAGGCCGATCGGCACGAGTGCCCAGGCGGTCCAGAGGAAGCGGGAGCCGGTGGTGCGCGAGATGGTCATGCGAGCTTTCCTTTCGCGAGGGAGGTCTCGTCGGGAGTGGAGTCTTGCACTGTGGCGCGGAGCGCACGCCGGTAGGGCGCGGGCGCTCCGAAGAGGATGAGCATGGGACCCGCGAGTCCGACGATCGAGCAGCCGACGGCGAGCGAGACGAGCGCAGCCTCGCGCAGTCCGATCGCATCGGACACGCGGGGGGCGACCATCGTGAGCCTCTCGATCACCTCGCGGGGAAGATGCCGCGTGTTGCCGTCGTGGTAGATGCCGTCGAGCTTGGCGGCGAGGCTCTTGAGCGTCCATGCGTCCTGCCGCGACGCGTGCCCCGCGATGGCGGTGGCGCGGTTCGGGTCGCCGACTCCGATGACGATCGCATCGGCGATCGATGCGGGCCGGGCGCCGGGCGACACGGGCTTCGAGAGATCGCCGTCGGAGATGACGACGAGCGTCGTCGACTTGCGCGCCCATCCCTTCGCCATCGAGTAGGCGAGCTCGATGCCCGCCTGCATGTCGGTCTCGCCCGCGCGGAACGCGGTGTAGAGCGGAAGACCGTCCATGAGGTTCGCCAGCACATTCTTGTCGGTCGAGTCCTGCAGCATGGGGATCGCCTTCGAGTAGAAGGCGACCATCGACACGCGCGTGTCCTTCATGTCGAGTCGGTCGAGGATCCCCTGGAGGACCTTCCCGCCCCAGACGCCGCGCATCATCTTCTCGTTGCCGGGGCCTGCGTCGGAGAGGTTCATCGACGGCGAGACATCGAGGACGACGAGGAGCTGGCGCGACGCGCGCGGATC
>JBEAQW010000041.1:0-17989 GCA_041163725.1 Planctomycetota bacterium | reverse complement strand
CGGGCGGGAATCGATCCCGCGGCGATCGACGATGTCTACTTCGGTGCGGCGAACCAGTCGGGCGAGGACAACCGCAATGTCGCGCGCATGGCGGCGCTGCTCGCGGGGCTTCCGGACTCGGTGCCGGGCGCGACGGTGAACCGGCTCTGCGCCTCGGGCCTCGAGGCGATCCATGTCGCCGCGCGGATGATCGAGTCGGGCAACGGCGACATCCTCGTCGCGGGCGGCGTCGAGTCGATGAGCCGCGCGCCGCTGGTCCTCTCGAAGAGCGATCAGGCGTTCGGGCGCACGCAGGAACTGTTCGACACGACCATCGGCTGGCGCTTCGTGAACCCGCGGCTCGCCGCGCTTCATCATCCGTTCTCCATGGGCGAGACGGCGGAGAATGTCGCGCGCGCGCATGGCGTCTCGCGCGCGGACCAGGATGCGTTCGCCCTCGCGAGCCAGGAGAAGTGGGCCGCCGCGCACGCCGCCGGCCGCTTCGCCGACGAACTCGCGCCCGTCGAGATCCCGCAGGGGAGGAAGCCGCCGATCGTCTTCTCGGCCGACGAGCATCCGCGCCCCGACACGACGCTCGACAAGCTCTCGGCGCTGAAGCCCGCGTTCTCGAAGGCCGACGATGCGACCGTCACGGCGGGCAACTCCTCGGGCATCAACGACGGTGCGGCGGCGCTCGTCCTCGTCGAAGCCGCGCGCGCGGAGGCGCTCGGACTGAAGCCGCTCGCCTACATCGGAGCGGGTGCATCGGCGGGCGTCGATCCCGCCCATATGGGGATCGGACCGGTGCCCGCGATCCGGAAGCTCGCGGCGCGCGCCGGCCTCGACCTCGCGTCGGTCGATCTGTTCGAGATCAACGAGGCGTTCGCCGCGCAGTCGGTCGCATGCGTGCGTGCGCTCGGCATCGACCCCGCGCGCGTGAATGTCAACGGTGGCGCCATCGCCATCGGTCATCCGCTCGGCGCCAGCGGCGCGCGCATCACCGTGACGCTCGTCCACGAGATGATCCGACGCGACGCGAAGCGCGGCATCGCCTCGCTCTGCGTGGGCGTCGGGCAGGGACTTGCGCTGCTTGTCGAACGAGCCTGATTCGCTCAGCCCGCGGCGACCATCCGGCGGAACCCGCTCTCCATCGCCGCGACCAGCGCGTCGATCTCGGCCTCGCCCATCGGCGTCGAGAGCGTCGCCGAGCAGGTGTTGATCATCATGAAGCCTTCGTCGAAGAGATGGTCGAGCAGCATCTTCAGCCGCTTCGACTCCTCGGGCGTGGTGTACGCCTCGCGGTAGTTCGCGGGCACGCGCTCCTTCATGTGCACGCGGAACATCGAGCCGCTTCCGGTCACGCATGCGCGGGCGCCGGTGCGGGCGATGGCCTCGCCGATCCCGTGGATCGCGCGTGCGGCGAGCGCGTTCAGGCGCGCGACGGCCGCGCGGTCGAAGTGCTGCATCGCGACGAGCCCCGCGGTCATGGTCATGGGATTCGCCGAGAAGGTGCCCGAGAGCGGATAGCGGAGCTTCGCGGTCTCGGGGTTCATGACATCCATGATCTCGGCGCGTCCGACCACCGCGCCGGCGGGGAAGCCGCCACCGATGATCTTGCCGAGCGCGCTCATGTCGAACTGCACGGGGTAGCGCGACTGGAGTCCGCCGAACTCGCTGCGGAAGGTGATGACCTCGTCGAGCACCATGAGCGCGCCGTTCCGCGTGGCCCATTCGCGCAGTGCGGTCACGAAGCCCTCCTCGGCGACCGTGAGGCCGACGCGGTGGGGCATCAGGTCGAGCAGCACGCACGCGAGGTCGTCGCGGTGCTCGTCGAGGATCGCGAGCGCGCGCTCCGTGTCGTTGAAGGGGATGATGACCACATCGTCGAGCGCCGACTGCGGCGAGCCGTGCGAGAGCGCCACGCTCTTCGGGTGATCGATGCTGCCCCAGGTCTCCGGCTTGGGCGCCTGGCTGACCTCGGCGTAGTCGTAGCCGCCGTGGTACGCACCCTCGACCTTCGCGATCTTCGGCCGGCCCGTGAAGGCGCGCGCGGCCTTGAGCGCGGCCATGAGCGCCTCGGTGCCCGAGTTCACGAACCGCACGCGCTCGAACGAGGGGTTGCGCGAGCAGAGGTGCTCGGCGTAGTCGACCTCGGCCTCGGTGGCCATCATGAACGCCGAGCCGCGCGCGAGCTGCGCGGACACCGCCTCGACGATCGGGGGAAACGCGTGCCCGTGGATGAGCGACGCCATGTTGTTCGAGAAGTCGATGCGCGAGATGCCGTCGATGTCGACGAGCCTGCACCCCTCGCCGTGATGCGCGTAGGGCGGATAGGGCGCGCGCAGCACGGTGTTGCGGCTCACGCCGCCCGGCATCACGCGTCGCGCGCGCTCGAAGATCTCCGCACTGCGTGTGGTCGTCGACGGATTGGAGTTGCGATCCATGGTGTTGGGTCCCGCGGTGCTGGATCCCGCGATGCGGGCGCTCTTACGGTGCGGGCGGCAGGAGCGGCGCGCCTGTGCGTTCCTGCGCGTATTCGAAGGAGACGCCGGGGGCGAGTTCCACGAGGCGGAACCCCTGCGGCGCGATGTCGATGACGGCCAGATCGGAGTAGACGCGCGTGACCACGCGCCTACCCGTCAGCGGATAGGTGCAGCGTTCGACGAGCTTCGGCTCGCCGTCCTTCGTGACATGCGTGGTCATCACATACACGCGCTTCACGCCGGCCACGAGGTCCATCGCGCCGCCGACGGCGGGGATCGCGTCGCTTCCGCCGGTCGACCAGTTCGCGAGGTCGCCCTCCTGCGACACCTGCAGCGCGCCGAGCACGCTCAGATCGAGGTGTCCGCCGCGGATCATCGCGAAGCTCGTGGCCTGGTCGAAGAACGATGCCCCCGGCATCGCGGTCACCTGGCGCTTGCCTGCGTTGATGAGCTCCGGATCCCCCGCGCCCTTCGCAGGCGAGGGACCCATGCCGAGCAGTCCGTTCTCGGTGTGGTAGACGAGCGTCCGGCCCTCGGGCACGAAGCGCGCGACGAGCTCGGGAATGCCGATCCCGAGGTTCACATACGAGCCGTTCGGGATGTCCTGCGCGACGCGTCGCGCGATGTCGTCGCGCGTCCAGCCGATGGCGGGGGCTTCGGCGCTCATGCGTTTCCCGCTCCTGTCGGCGGGTAGGTCGCGCCCGCGGCGATGAGTTCGCTCTCGTGTGCAGGCGTCGCGACATGCACGACGCGGTCGACGAAGATGCCCGGCGTCACGACCGCCTCGGCGTCGAGCGTGCCGGCCTCGACGACCTCCGCCGCCTGCACGATCGTCACCGCGCCGGCCATCGCCATCGGCGGCGCGAAGTTCCGCGCGGTCGCGTGGTAGAGCACGTTCCCGTGCGTGTCCGCGACGCGTCCCTTGATGAGCGTGAAGTCGGCGCGGATCCCGTACTCGAGGACATACTCGCGTCCGCCGATCGTGCGGAGCTCCTTGCCGTCGGCGAGCGGCGTGCCCACGGCGGTCGGCGTGTAGAACGCGGGAATCCCAGCGCCACCCGCGCGGATCCGCTCGGCGAGCGTGCCCTGGGGGACGAGCTCGAGCTCGACCTCGCCGCGGTGGTAGAGCTCGGGGAACACCGTCGAGTTCGCGGTGCGCGGGAACGAGCACACGACCTTCGCCACGCGGCCGGCCTTCAGCAGCGCGGCCAGTCCGACCTCTCCGCTTCCGGTGTTGTTGCTGACGACCGTGAGGCGCCGTGCGCCCTGGTCGATGAGCGCATGGATGAGCTCGATCGGACTTCCGGCCTCGCCGAAGCCGCCGATCATCACCGTGGCGCCATCATGGATGTCGGCCACGGCCTCGCGGACGCTTGCGACGCGCTTGTCGATCATCGGCAGGCGGGGGCGGGGGCCCCGTGGGTGATGCGCGCGCTCTTCACGCGCGAGTAGGCGTAGAGGCCCGCCTCGTCGAACAGCACGCGGTCCTCGAAGCCGTCGAACCAGAGCGCCTCGGGATTGCGGCCCACGATGCACACCTTGCCGCGATCGCTCGCCGCGCCGGCGTTGCGCAGGATCTTGAAGATCACGACGCCGTTCTCGCTGCCGGGAAGTCCCGGGATCGGCGCGTTGGTGACGGCGTTGACCTCGGTCTTGCCCTTGTAGTGCGTGATCGAGAGGCGCGCGTGGTTCTCGATGCCCGAGAGACCCTTCTGCGACTCGTTGAGGATCTGCCACGCGCGCTCGATCGGCACATTGAACGAGCGGTAGGCGATGATGTCGCGGCCGCAGAAGAAGTAGTGGTTCTCGCCGCCCGCGCGCTTGAACTCGCGCTGCAGGATGCGGAGCGCATCGGGATCGTCGTTGATGCCCTTGATGATCGGCGACTGGTTCTCGACGCTGAGCCAACCGCGGCCCGCGAGGCGGCGCATCGCGGCGCCCGTCGCCGGAACCCACTGGAGCACGCCCTGGCCGTTGCGGACATACTCGCCGCCCGCGTCCTTCGCGAGGAACTCGTCGGGATGCTCGAAGTGGACGACGATGTGCAGTCCGACCTCGGGATAGGTCTTGTGGAAGTTGTCGAGCATCGTCACGAACGCCTCGTCGAAGCGCTCGGGATAGAAGGCCATCTCCTTGGTTCCGATGCGGATCGACTCGACGCCCGCCTCGGCGAGCGCCGCGAGCCACGCGGCGATCTTCGAGTTGTTGAGCACCATCGGATCGCCGCCCGACATCAGGATCTCGCGCAGCTTCTCGCGTCCGCAGGTCGGATGGCGGCCGCCGTTGGCGGCGACCTCCGCGTTGAAGCGCTTGATGTAGCCGATGACATCGGGGATGTTCGCGAGGCCCTTCTTGGCGACGGTTCCATCCTGGCGCTTGACTTCCTTGCGTGCGATCAGCTCCTCGCGGTAGCAGAAGCGGCAGTGCGCCGAGCAGGTCGACACCACATAGAGGAGGCCCATCTCGTACTTGTGGAGCATGCCCTCGACGGGGCTGTAGTCCATCTGGAAGCCGGGGTCCTCGGAGCCGGCGAGGTCGTAGGTCTCGGCGGGATCGGCCTTGACGATGCGCTGGATCGGCTTGCTGTGGCGCGCGAGCTCGTAGTAGTGCCGCGTGATCTTCACGGGCATGCGCTTCTCGACATCGCGGTCGCCGCCCTTCAGGACGCGGAGCTGGACGAGCTCGTTCTCGGTGTAGAAGTCGCGCATGT
Organism: Planctomycetota bacterium; assembly: GCA_041163725.1. Classification (GTDB taxonomy): domain Bacteria; phylum Planctomycetota; class Phycisphaerae; order Phycisphaerales; family SM1A02; genus QWPT01. Next base: position 12,817 of record JBEAQW010000041.1, on the reverse strand, counting down.
CCTCGGGAGCGCGCTCATCGAGGAACGGCGTGAGGCCATTGATGATGTTGCGCTCGTGACGGGAGTCCTCGACCGTGGCCAGGAAGGCCTGCTCGCGCTCGGTGGGGACATACTCGTTCGACTCGGCCATGGCGGATCTCCGTAAGGGTCGTCCGGCGGGGGATTTCCCGTCGGTTCGCAGCGGACGGTTCAAGTGTACCCCAGGGGTTTCGAGGGGCAACGCAATCCCCGAAGCGCGCGCGAGACGGCGGACTCCGTCATGGAGTCCGCCACGGAGCGGGCGATCGGAGAGCCATCCATCGGCTCGGAGCGAGGGGGGAGTGGAGAAGTCGTCGCTCGGGCGGCGAGGTGTCGGACGCGCCGAGCGTCCTATTACCTCGCGTCGCGGCGCGCCTCGCCCGATGCGGTGCGCCGCACCCCGCGCATCCGCCGCCAAAAAAGCACCGAGCGGGAGTCGTCCACCCGGGCGACTCCCGCTCGATGGAGGAGTGTAGGTTTCGCTCGGCTCAGTAGACGACCGCTCCGAAGCGGCCGAGCAGGATGCCGAGGTCGACGGCATCGATCGTGCCGTCGCTGTTCAGGTCGCCGTAGGGCGGGCAGATCGTGCCCCAGAGCGCAAGCAGCATCGTGGTGTCGGCGTCGTCGATGACGCCGTCGAGATTGAAGTCGCCGACGGCCAGCTCGCAGCTGTCGAGGATGCCGTCGTAGTCGGAGTCGACCGCTCCGCAGTTGATCTCGTGATGGTCCATGACGCCGTTCATGTTGCAGTCGACTGCGGTGAGCGCGGTGCAGAGCGGGAGGTAGTCCCGGTAGGGGGCCTCGAAGCAGCGCTCGATCTCGCTCGTGATCGAGTCGTCGCATTCATCCTCCCACGGATCGTCGTCGTGATCGCGACGCTTCACCGAGTGCGAGGTCACGCGCCAGCTGCCTTCATCGACCGAGGCCTCGACCTTGCGGCGCGAGCCCTGCGAGGAGACAGACCGACTTCCTGCGGAACTCAGGTCCGCGATCGACGCAGCGACAACCAGCGCCGCGACGGCAAATGCCACATCCACCTTCATGTTTGAACTCCGACAATGGGACGCCGGCTGGGGAACGCCGGAGTGTTGTCGCAGGACGACCGGCGACGATGAATTGTGTCGCTCGGCGTCCTGCCTGCAACCCGGCCTCATCAAGCGCGGACGAGTTCGCGAAGATCGCGCCGAAGTCCGCCGCGTTCTCGGCCAGATCACGAGCGCCGCTCAGCGTGCCGCCAGCCTCCGCTCGCTTTTGACGGAAAAACCGACGAATCGCAGCGCCCAGCTGCAGGTTGCCCAGGTCGTCGGCGTCGGGCGATACTGCCCGTATGCCCACCCGACTCGCGAGTCCGACAGTCCTGATCCGTCTGCTGTGCGCGTGTGTCGTCGCGATGGTGGGCGCACTCGCTGCCAGCGCACGGGGGGGTGCGCAGGCCGCGACCGTGGGGGCGCTTCCCGGCCGTCCCAACATCGTCGTCTTCGTTTCCGACGATCACCGCGCGGATGTGCTCGGCTGCGCCGGGCACCCCGTCGTCCTGACGCCGAACATCGATCGGCTCGCCGCCGGCGGGGTGCGGTTCGGGAACGCATTCGCGTCGACCAGCATCTGCGCCGCCAGCCGAGCGACGATCCTGACGGGGCTGCCCGAGGCCGCGCACCACTACACCTTCGGACGACCGCCGCTCGCCGCGTCGCTCGTCGCCGAGAGTTATCCGGCGCGCCTTCGCGACGCGGGCTACCGCACGGGCTTCGTCGGGAAGCTCGGCGTGTCGATCGAGGGAGGGCGGGCTTCGATCGACCGGATGTTCGACTCGTTCGCGCCGCTGTCGCGCACGCCCTACAGGAAGCCGCAGCCCGACGGTTCGGTGCGACATGTCACCGACATCGCTGGAGACGAGGCGATCGCGTTCATCCGCGCCGCGCCGGCCGATCGGCCGTTCTGCCTCTCGGTGAGCTTCGACGCGGCGCACGCGGAGGACGGCGACCTCGCGGACCACTATCCGCCGGCCGACGCCGAGGGGGCGCTGTACGAGGGAATCGCGATGCCGCGTCCCCGGCTCGACGATCCCGCGGTCTTTGAGGCGCTCCCCGCATTCCTGCGCGAGTCGATGAACCGCGACCGCTACCACTGGCGATGGGACACGCCAGAGAAGTACGAGCGCAACATGCGCAACTACCTCCGGCTCCTGACGGGCCTCGACCGCAACATCGGCCGGGTGATGGCGGAACTCGAGCGCACGGGCCGCGCCGACGACACGGTGATCCTGTTCCTCGGCGACAACGGCTACTACATGGCCGAGCGCGGGCTCGCGGGGAAGTGGACGCACTTCGAGGAGTCGCTGCGGATCCCGCTCGTCGTGCACGATCCGCGCGTGCCTTCGGATGCGCGCGGGCGGGTCGACGAAGCGCTCGTGCTCAACGACGACATCGCCCCGACCATCCTCGCGCTCGCGGGACTCGATGCATCGCTTCCTGCCGCGGGTGGTCGCGTGCTGCCGCTGGTGGGCATCGGGAAGCGCGCACCCGCGCGCGAGGGCTTCCACTGCGGACACGGCATGAAGCATCCAAGGATCCCCCGGTGGATCGGATGGCGCACGGCGGACACCATGTACGCGCGCTACATCGATCAGGGCGCGGAGGGCGAGTTCCTGCACGATCTGTCGCTCGATCCGGCCGAGCTCGTGAATCTCGCCGGCGATCCCGCGCGTGCCGACGCGCTTGCGGCGATGCGTGCGGCCTCGGCGTCGGCGCACGCTGCGGCACGCGCCGCCGGTCCAGCGCTTCCGCGTGTCCTCCTGCTCGGTGACTCGATCTCGATGGGATATCACGGAGCGGTGGTGGCGGGGCTCGACGACGAGGCGGTCGTCGTGCGGCCGAAGGAGAACTGCGAGGGAACGACGAAGGGATTGAAGCGGATCGATGCATGGCTCGCGCTCGAGGGCGGTGGCTTCGATGTCGTCCACTTCAACTTCGGCCTGCACGATCTCAAGCGCGTGAAGGCCGACGGAACGAACTCGAACGATCCCGCGGACGGCCGGCAGGCCGAGGTCGATTCGTACGAGCGTCAGTTGCGCGCGATCGCGGAGAAGATCGTCGCGAGCGGTGCGCGCGTGGTGTTCGCGACGACGACGCCGGTTCCCGACGGAGGCGTTCGGCCGCATCGCGATCCCGCAGATGTCGTTGCCTACAACGACGCCGCACGACGCGTCATGTCCGGGCTCGAGATCGAGCTCGATGATCTGTACGCGTTCGCGGCGCCGCGACTTGCCGCGCTGCAGAAGCCCGTCGATGTGCACTTCACCGAGGCGGGTTCCCGGGAACTCGGCGGGGTGGTCGCGGCGTCGATCCGTGCGGCGCTTCAGCGCGCACGCAGGGACTGATAGTCGATCTTGCCGGTCGAGGTGCGCGGCAGCGCATCGACGACCACGAAGCGATCGGGTGCCATGTACGGCGGCAGCGCCGCGGCGCAGTGCGACCGAAGCGCGATCACGCCGAGCTTCGCATCGTCGGCGGCGACGACGGCGGCATGGATCCGGACCTCTCCGGCATCGCTCGTCGACCACACCGCGCACTCCGCGATCAGCGGGCTGCGCGCCAGGCCCGCCTCGATCTCGCCGAGTTCGATGCGGTAGCCGCGCCGCTTGACCATCCGGTCGCGCCGTCCGCGGAAGTCGACGACGCCGTCGGCATCCATCGCGCCGAGGTCGCCCGTGTCGTACCAGCGCGTGCCGTCGACGGTGATGAATGCAGCCGTCTCCGCGGGATCGACGCCCCAGTACCCGCGCATGACCGGCGCGCCGCGGCAGATGATGCGGCCGACGCCGCCAGGTTGCAGCGGATGCCCACGGTCATCGACGATGCGCACCTCGCAGTGCGCGCACGCAGGCCCGATGGGAAAGGGATCCGTGCGCGCCGCGTCGACCGCGTCCGGGATGCGCAGTGCCGTGCAGACATTCGTCTCGGTCGGGCCGTAGAGGTTCCACATCGCAAGTCCCGGCCACTTCGCGCGCAGCGCGAGCAGCTGCGGGATCGGGAACACCTCGCCGGCGAAGCACACCACGCGGAGCGCGGAGTGGTCGTGTTCGTCGAGGCGACCGTGCTCCGCCATCAGCGCCAGGATCGACGGCACCGAGTACCAGTTGGTGATGCGCGTCGCGGCGATCCACGCGGCGAGCGCGCGCGGATCCTTCGCGAGCGACTCGTCGATCAGCGCGACGCTGGCGCCCGAGGCGAGCGTCATCCAGAGATCGAGGATCGAGAGATCGAAGTGGAAGGGGGCGTGGCTCGAGCAGCGGTCCCCGGGACCGGGAGCGAAGGTGGCGATGCACCACTGCACGAAGCTCATGGCGTTGCGGTGCGTGAGGCAGACGCCCTTCGGTCGGCCCGTCGAGCCCGAGGTGTAGAGGATGTACGCGAGATCGTCGGGCGTTGCCGGGGCGCGCTCGCGTGCGTGCGGCGCAGATGGCGTGCCGACGATGGTCGCGACGCCGTCGGGTTGTCCGAGCCGCGCGAGCGCGGGCTCGTCCGTCACGATCGCGCGGACCGTGCAGTCGTCGAAGATCGTGCGGTTCCGTTCGGACGGCGATGACGGGTCGACCGGCACATACGCGGCGCCGAGCCGCATGATGCCGACGAGCGCCGCGACGGTCTCGAATCCCTTCGCACGGCACACGCCGACCCGGTCGCCCGCGACGACCCCGCGCACGGCGAGTGCCGATGCGAATCGGTCGGCCATGCCGTCGAGTTCGGCGTAGGTGTGCGTGCGCCCATCGGGTGCGATCACGGCCACCGCGTCCGGGTATCGCGCGATGGCCGCGTCGACGGCATCGGTGATGGTCGTGTCGCCGCGCAATCCGTTCAGCGTTCCTTCCGCTTGCGCGCGACGAAGGCGACGATCGCCGCGACGCTGTCGAAGTTGTCGACTCCCGCCTCGTGCGCGTCGATGCGTATCGCGAAGCGCTGCTCGAGGAAGCTCGTCAGCCGGATGACCCCCATCGAATCGATGATGCCGCTCGTGCGGAGCGGGAGGTCGTCGGTCAGGTTCGCGGGATCCTCGCCCGCGAGCGCGTCGTCGAGCAGGAATTCGCGCACGGCGGTCCGGATGTCCTCGTCGTTCATGGTTCGCTCCGTTCGTTGGCGGTTCGGTCGGGCGTCGTCGGCCCGAGAAGGAGGTCGGCGAGGCCCGCATCCTCGCGCAACCGGCGGATCCACTCGTCGGCGAGCATGCGGTGTCCTTCGATGTTCGGGTGCTCGTCCCATCCGGCGATCCACAGCGCGCGGCGGTCCCGCACGGCCGAGTAGGCGCCGAGCAGCGAGACGGTGGGCATTCCCTCGTCCGTGATCTCCGCGAGCAGCTGGCGCACGCGTCGGGCGTTCGACTCGGCCGTCGACGGGAGTGCGACGAAGAGCACGATCACCGGAATCCCGCGTTCGCGCGAGAGCGCCGCGAGTTCGCGCATCGCTCCTGCCACGATCCGCGCGCGGAAAGGCGCGAGTCGGGCGTCGGCCTCACCGTCGGTCATCCCGCGCACGACGCCCGCATCGCGCACGATGCCGCGGATGTAGTCGTAGCGGAGGTCCGCGCCCTCCTCGACCAGCCAGCGGATGTGCCGCGACCCGCGTGAACTCAGCGCGATGTCGTTCAGCGCAACCACGATCGCGTCCGGTTCGACGGCGGGCGTGCGCGTGCGCGCCACATCGACGAGCTGCGTGAGGCTGTAGCCGGCGCACGCGAAGTTCGCGAACTCGACGCGGCTCGTCCGCGCGCCGAGTGCGCCGCGTGCAACCGCGTCCTCGACCCGGTTCTCGAAGGTGTCGTCGACCGGAACGCCGAGACCCATCGTGATCGAGGATCCGACCACCGCGATGCGGCGCACATCGGTTGGCTTCGGGACGATGATCTCCCGGTCGCGCAGACCGATCGAGTTCACCGCGATCGGTACGCCCGCCACCTCGACCATGCTCCCGGGTCGGAGGCGGTACCTGAGGAACGGCTCGTCGCGGATGCCCGCCTCGGAATCGCCGACGCGTCCCCATCCCGGGGGCGCCTCCGACGGACGGTCGGGCTTCGGCGCGAGCACGCCCGTCGGCGCGGCGCTCACGGCCGCGCCGGTATCGAGCAGTTCCTCGTAGTAGCCCACCGTCGCGACATCGGCCATGCGCGCGCGCATCGATGCTCCGGTCGCGGCGGCGAGCAGATCGTCGACCGCGCCGATCGAACGCGTGCGGTCCGCGATGGCCCATGCGATCGCCATGGCCGCGATCGTCGCAAGCGAGCCCGCGATCTCGCGGCGACGCACCTCGCGCGTCGAGTTCGTCGCGTTCACGACACGCCTCCCCTCAGCGAGACGAGGTTGATCCACGCCTCGAGATCGGGCGCGTTCCAGAGCGACCAGAGCGCGACGATGAAGGCGAGCGTGCCGAGCACGGAGAGCGCCTGCCGCATTCGCGTCGGCTTCGGGCGTCGGCCGCGCGCCGTCGTCTCCCTCACCGTCGCATGCACCATCACGATGCCGAGGATCGCCCAGAACAGCGTGTCGGGCCAGCTCAGGAGCCACGATCCCGTCAGCCAGTACCACTGGTAGGAGTGGAACGCCCAGGTCGCGAGGAACGCGACGATGGTGGCGATCGCCGCCGCGCGCGCCTCGCCCGAGCGTCGCAGGCGGAAGAACACCGGCATGTAGAAGATCTTCGCGATGAAGTCCTTCCAGTAGATGTTGATGCGGCGCCAGAAGTCGGCGATGCTCGATGCGAGCAGATAGCGGCGGTGCGTCTCGGGCAGGTCGAGCCCGTACAGCCGCAGCATGCCCACCGCGATGTGGAACTGACCGGACACGCGCAGATAGAGGAGGTAGGTGAGGATGGCGTATCCGAGCACGGAGCCCACCGTGGTTGCGGTCACGGGATCGGGCCGGTACTCGTCGACGATCCGGTACAGGACGAGCTGCAGCGCGCCTCGTGCGATCCAGCGGATCCCGGTCTGCGCGCACTCGTCGATCGGCCGTCGCTCGCGGGAGACGAGGTAGGTCTGGTGGTCGACGACGGGAAAGAGCAGGAAGTAGAGGTTCGGCAGCAGGTAGAAGTAGCCGAGGAAGTCGAGCAGGCGCGGCGGCGACTTCGCGAAGCGCGCGTCGTAGAGATAGACGATCGCGCGGAACATGAAGATCGCTCCGCACAGCGGCCAGAACGCGTCGGGGATGCCCGGAACTCCGGGTGCGCGCAGGGCGGTGAGGCCGATCCCGTACGCGAGCGCGAGCGCGATTCGCACGCGCCAGCCCGCGAAGGGCACGCGCGCGATGAGGAAGAAGGGGGCTCCCGCGGCCAGCAGCAGCGCGGTCAGGAGTGGACCGAGGAAGAGCGCGGCCGCTGCGAGCGACCACGCGATCGTGAACACCACGCGACGCGCGGGCGTGAGCCAGAATGCGATGCCGAAGCCCGCGAAGGCGAACGCCGCGAGGCGCGTGAAGAACGGCGTCTCGATCTCGTAGAGATGGAGCACGCCGAGCAGAGCGAGCAGCTGGACGCAGAGCATCGCGAAGCGCGGCAGTCTCGCTCCCGCCGCCGCCTGCTCCGCAACCGTCGGACCGCCGGCATGCGCGGTCGCCGCGGCCGCCGTCATCTCGGTCCTCCGCCGTGCGCGCGCCGGACGGGAAGCGACGACGGCAGGCCGAGCAGCCGCGCGATCATCACGCGCTGGAGTTCGTTCGTTCCCGAGTAGATGCGCGCGCCGAGCGCATCGCGCAGATCGCGCTCGACGCCTCCGTCGCGCAGGTACCCGCGGCTACCCATGATCTGGATCGCATCGAGGCCCGACGCCACGGCCGCCTCGCTGACGAAGAGCTTCGCGACGGCGCTCTCGAGCATCGCGTTGCGGCCCGCATCCTTGAGCGCGCCGATGCGCTCGACGAGCGGGCGCGCCGCGTCGAGCCGCACCTTCATGTCGACGATCCGGTTCGCGACGGACTGGTTGGCGCCGATGGCCACGCCGAACTGCCGGCGCGTGCGGGCGTGGCGCACGCACTCGTCGAGCTGCCGCTGCATGCGGCCGAGGTGCATCGCGAGGATCGCGCCGCGCTCCCACTCCATCGAGCAGTTGAAGCATGCCGCGCCGCCGCCGACGGCGCCGAGAAGCGCATCGGGTCCGACGCGGCAATCCTCGAGCCGGAGGATGCCCGACGGCGCCGTGCGCAGGCCCATCTTGTCGAGGGGTTCCTCCGCGCGGACGCCGGCCGCGGAGCGATCGACGATGAATGCCGTCACACCGAGCTCGCCCTTCGCCCGGTCGGTCGTCGCGTAGACCACGAAGAGGTCCGCGACGGGGCCGTTCGCGACGAAGCTCTTCACGCCATTCAGGATCCAGCCGTCGCCATCGACGGTCGCGGTCGTCTCGAGTCCGAAGATGTCGCTGCCGGCGTTCGGCTCGGTGGCTCCATGTCCGCCGATGATCCGACCTTCGGCGAGTGGCCGGAGCCAGCGGGCCTTCTGCGCGTCGCTCCCGAACTCCTGGATCGGAATCGCGCAGGCCCAGAGGTGGGCGTTGATCGCGAAGAGAAGTCCGAGGTCGTCGCAGGTCTCGCCGAGCGATTCCATCGCAGCGATCGTCGCCGCGAGTCCGGCGCCGCGTCCACCGTGCGCCGCGGCGATCGGCAGCGCGATCACGCCCTCGCGTCCGCACGCATCCCAGCCCTCGCGCCAGAACGCGCCCTCGGCATCGCGCCGCGTGGCGCTGCCACCGAGCGATTCCGCCGCGAACACGCGCATGCGCCGACGGATTCCGTCGAGGTTCGCGGTGGAGTTGGCTGCGGCTTCCTCGGACATGGTGGCGACTGACATCGACGCGTCCGCGCCGATTTCCAGAAAGATAGTCCGCTTCGTGCGCGGGACAAACCGCGTCGTGTCGAACGGCGGCCGAATGCGCCGGTCGAGGCCGCGCGTGAGCTACGCGCGGCCGATATCGGCGGCGCGCGGCCGCGCCACCGCACCGTCGAGTTCGGCGATCGCCAGCAGCGCACGAGGCAGGTGGAAGAGTCCCTTCCAGAGATTCCCCTTCAGGGTCGACGCCACGCTGCCGTCGCGGTGGAGGTAGCCGAACCACTCGCCGTGCTCGCGATCGGCGAAGTGCGCGAGGGCCCACTCCTCGGCTTCCGCTGCGATCGCGGCGAGGTGCGCGCGGCCGGGAAGTCGCGCCGCGGCGCGTCCGGCGACCATCGCCTCGCAGTGCGGCCACCAGAACTTCATGTCGTGCTCGTAGCTCGCGGGCGGCTTGCCGTGCAGGTCGACGAAGTTGAGGATTCCGCCGTGCATCGCGTCGCGGCCGCGTCGCCAGGACCACTCGAGCATGCGCACGCCCGCCTCCTCGAGTCGTGCGCGTCGCGCGGGATCCGCGCAATCCTCCGCCTCCGCGATCAGGAACCACGCGCCCTCGATCGCATGCCCGGGGTTGAGCTGCCTCGTCTCCATGTGGTCGATCAGCGAGCCGTCGGGCGCGACGACCTCGAGCACCGCCTCGAACTCGGGCTTGATGAAGTCGTCCATGATCGCGTCCGCGCACGCCCGCGCGACCTCGTCGGCGAACGCACCGCCGATCGAGCGGCGGAACACCTGTGCGACACCGAGCGGAATCATCGCGTGCCCGAGCGACTTTCCCGCGCGCAGCGGGGTGGTCTTGGGCGCCATCGCGCCGGGGACGGACATCGCGTGCCATGCGGTGCGGAAGTACCGCTCCGCCTCCTCCGCGAGCCGTGCGTCACCGAGCAGCGCCGCCGACTCGGCGCACGCGATGGCGGCGAAGCACTCGCTGTAGGCGTAGCGCCGCTTGCGGATCGGGCGGCCGAGCCGGTCGAGGTGGAAGAACATGCGCCCGTCGGAATCGACCGCGTGCCGGCGCGCGAAGCCGAGGATCGCATCGAGCGCACCGAGCCACTCGCCGCGCGCCTCGATGGAACGCGCGCATCGAGCGAGCATCCACGCCGCGCGCCACTGCTGCCAGACGCCCTTGTCGTCGTCGATGAGCGTGCCGTCGCGGTCGAGGCAGGTCATGATGCCGCCGTGCTCGCGATCGAGTCCGTGCGCAAGCCAGAACGGGATCACCTCGTCGGTCAGGCTCGCAAGCGCGTCGGCGCCGTTCATCATCGCGCGGCCCCCGCATGCGCGAACTCCGCGATGCCGAGCGGCATCACCTCGGCGAGCACCGCGGCGCGTTCGTCCGCGTCGAGCGCGGTCTCAGGTGAGCGCGGTGCGCCGACCGGAACGCCCGCGGTCTCGAGCAGGAACTTTCCGGTGCGCAGCACACCGTGCCGCAGCAGCGGTCGCACGAGGCGCGCGAGCCGGCGCTGCGCGGTCCGCGCACGCGGGAGATCGCCCGCGGCGAACGCATCGAACACCGCGCGGCCGAGGCTCGGAGCGTAGCTGTAGGTGCTTCCGATCGCGGCGCGGCAGCCGAGCGCGAGGCCCGCGAGCAGATGTTCGTCGGTCCCGAAGAAGAGCTGCTGCCCGCCGGCTTCGGCGAGTTCGAGCGCGAGCCCGAGTTCGAGCAGGTCGCCGCTCGTGTACTTGATGCCCGCGAAGGTCGGAATGCGTCGCGCGGCCTCGGCGACGAGCGCGGACGCCGGGAACACGGGCGCGCCCGTGCCGGCGAGTTCGTACACGATGTACGGCGTGTCGGGCGCCATCTCCGCGATGCGCGCGTGATGCGCGACGATCGCCTCGAGCGTGCGCGCCCGCCCGAAGGTCGGGTGCATGGCCGAGATCGCGTGCGCACCCGACTGGCCCGCATGGCGCGCGAGTTCGCGCGCCTCGGGGAGCGCGTTCGCGCCGACATGCGCGAGCACGAGTCCGTTCGCTCCGCCCGTCGCCGCATCACCCTTCGCCGCGAACGCCGCGAGCCATGCCTCGAGCATCGTCGCGCGTTCCGAGGCGGTGAGCGCGAGGCTCTCGCCGGTCGAACCGCAGACATACACCGCGCCGACCCCGGCGCCGCGCAGATGCGCCGCGTGCCGCTGGACCACGCCGGTCGCGACTCGACCATCCGAGTCGAGCGGAGTGTGCACGGCGGCGATCGGACCCGTGAGCGGGGGAAGCGTGGAACCGGAAGAGGTCGGCATGGGGCGCGATGGTATCTGCGCGGCGCGTGACTTCGTGCGCTTCGGTAGCATTCGCACGATGCGCCCGACCGGTCGATCCTCTGCGTCTCTCGCCGGCCGGCTGTCCGACCGATTTCCCGGCCGGCTCACGAGCATGCTCCCCGCCATCGTCCCCATCGCGCTCGCCGCCATCGCGACGCTCCTCACGCCTTCCGGCGCGCGCGCGGACTCGGCGGCGACTCCGCCCGCGGTGCTCGAGTTCGATCTCCCCGCGATTCCGCCCCTCGACGATGCCGAGGGCTTCGCCGGAGCCATCGCGGGTCGTTCCGGTCCCTTCCTGATCGTCGCGGGCGGTGCGAACTTCCCCTCGGAAGCACGCTGGTCGGCCGCGAAGGTCTGGCACGACGAGGTGCGTGTACTCGACCTCGCGAAGGCCGACGCGGGATGGCGCACGCTCGACACGCGACTGCCCGTGCCGATCGGCTACGGCGTCACGGTCACGGATCCGGCTCGCGGGGTCGTCACCATCGGCGGCGACGACGGGACGCGCTTCCACGCATCGGCGTTCATCCTGACGACCGACGGCTCGAGCCTCGCGATGCGCGCGCTGCCCGACTTCCCGCATCCGATCGCGTATGCAGCCGGTGCGATCTCGGGTTCGACCGTCGCCGTCTTCGGCGGCCAGTCCGAGCCGAACGGTTCGGCGAGCGCCGAGACCTGGCTGCTCGACCTGGACGCCAAGGAACCCGCGTGGCGCAGCGGCGCACCGATCCCGAGCGGCGGTCGCATCCTCGCCGTCGCCGGAGCGCTCCGCGGAAACTTCTATCTCTTCTCGGGTGCGTCGCTGGAAGCCGATGACGGCGGCGGGCACCGCCGCACGGTGCCGTATCTCTCCGAAGCCTGGCGCTACGACCCGAAGGTGGATGTGTGGACCCGCCTCGCCGACATGCCGCGCCCGGCCGTCGCCGCGCCCGGACCAGCGTTTCCGCTCGGATGGGACATGCTCGCGTTCATCGGCGGCGACACCGGCGAACTCATGCATCGCGTCGCGGAACTCGGCGACGACCACCCGGGCTTCGCCGACGACACGCTCGTTTACCACCCGATCACCGACCGCTGGAGCGCGCGCGACGCCTATCCGCTCGACCGCGATCTCCGCATCGCACCGCCCGTCACCGCATGCGCCGTACCGATCGCGGGTACGGGCACGCCCTTCGATGGCCGCATCGTCATCGCGAGCGGCGAGATCCGTCCGCGCACGCGCACGCCCGTGGTCGCCACCGTGCGCCCGCTCGTACCGGTGAAGTCGCTGGCGACGCTCGACTGGACCGTGATCGCCGTGTACCTCGCGGCCATGCTCGGCATGGGCGCCTGGTTCGCGCGCCGCAAGACCGACACGAAGGAGTTCTTCCTCGCGGGGCGTCGCATCCCCTGGTGGGCGGCGGGAATCTCGATCTTCGCGACGAGCCTGAGCGCGATCACCTTCATGGCGATTCCCGCGAAGACCTGGGACACCGACTGGACCTACTTCCTCCAGAACCTGCTGATCCTGGTCGTCGCGCCCGTCGCGGCGTGGCTGCTCGTGCCGAGCTTCCGCAGGCTCGATGTGACGACCGCGTACGAGTACCTCGAGCACCGCTTCCACTGGTCGCTGCGCCTCGCGGCGAGCGCGCTCTACATGCTGTTCCAGGTCGGGCGCGTGTCGGTCGTCACGCTCCT
>JBEAQW010000040.1:0-4465 GCA_041163725.1 Planctomycetota bacterium | reverse complement strand
TCGAACTCCATCATGGTCTCGATCGCCTTCTCGCGATCGATCGCACTGTTGATGGTCGCCATCGTGCCCGTGAGGAAGAGACGCTTGATGATGTCGACGGCCTTCACGCCGGTTGCAGCCGAGAGTTCCTTGATCGTCAAAGGCTCGCTGACATGCACCTGCTGCACCTCGCCGGGCTTGCGCTCCGGACGCGACGGGCCGCCGGCACCGAATCCACCTGCGCCGCGTCCCTGGCCGGGACGCGAGCGGTGCGACTTCATGAAGCCGCTGGATCCGTCGAGACGGGCCTGGCGATCACGGAGATCCTGGGCACCGAAGCCCGTTCGCGCGGAATCACCCGCACGACCCATGCGCGAAGCGCCGATTCCGCCGCGTCCTCGCGGCGCCGTACCACCGCCGGTGAAGCCCGGCCGTCCGGTACGCGCGCCACCCGCGGTTCCGAATCCGCCACCGGGACCGGTTCGGCGCATCGGCGGCGGCGTGGGCAGGTTCTCCGCCTGCTCCACGCGGATGACCTGCGGACCCGCGAGCTTCGTCTTCTCGAGCGAACCGAGCTGCGGCCCCACGGGCCCGACGATCTTGGGGCGCTGCGGAACATTCATCACCGGCGCCTGGTCTGAGGGCTTCGCGAGCGAAGCCGGTGGAGGCGGCGGTGCAGTGATCACGCGCCGTACGGGAGCCGGAGGCTCGGCTCCGGTGCCGGCCGTGCCGTCCTGCGCGGTGTCTGTCGAAGCGTCGGAGGAAGCGTCCGGACGGAGCGTCGGGCGTGCGGAGAGACCCGCAATAAGCCTCGGCCGCGCCGGCCGTGCCTTCTCGGCGGGAGCCACGGGCTTCGCCGAGGACGGCTCTGCCTCGGGCAGCTTCGGGGCAACGGGCTTGGGAGCGGTGCCGGAGCTCGCCGCAGGAGCCTCGACGGTCGTCGCGTCGCCTGAAGTCACTGCACCGGAGTCGCCGGCTGCCGGCGAATCCGTCCGAGCGCCCGCGGTGGAGGCGGGCGCAGGGGCTGCGGATTCCGTCGGCGCCTCGGTCGTTGTCGCGGCGTCCGACGCCGGGCCGGCATCAGCGGTCTTGGAGCGGGATGCCCGCGGCTTGGAAGCCTTCTCGGGCTTCGCGTCATCGGACTCTCCGTCCGCCGGAGTGCGCTTCTTCGCGCGACGCGCGATGGTCCTCGTCGGAGTGCCTTCGGTGGAATCCGCCTTCGCGGCCTTGGCCGGCTTTGCAACGGGCGCCGCCACTGCGGCGACCGCCACGGTCGATGCGTCTTCCGCCGAACCGGCGAACCACTCGCGCACCGTCAGGGCCAGACCCGCCGAAACCGGCGAGAGGTGGTTGACGATGTCGGGAATCTCCTCGGCCTGGCAACGCGCGACGACATCCTTGGAACTCACTCCGAGTTCCTTGGCAAGCTGGTGGACCTTCAATGCGGCGGGTTTCTTCGACAAGCGTTCCTCCTGATCAACTCACACTCCGACCGAGACAGACCGTCGGAGTCATCTCATCCCCAGACAATGGCTCAGCCTTCGGCGCTCGCGGAGCGACCGAAGCCGAGAATCGAATCTGCAGCGCTCTCCGCGTCGGCGTCGGGCTCGGAGGAGAGGGCTCCGCCCTCGCCACCACCGCCGCCGAGGATCGCATCGGTCGCGGCCGCATCCTCCGCGGCGCGCGCCGCGGCCTCGGCCGCCTCGCGCTCACGCTCCACCTCGCCCTCGCGCGCGCGGTTGCCGCACGCGATGACCATGGTGTCTGCGAGTTCGTCGTCGATGCCCAGTTCCTCGACGAGGATCTGTGGCCCGATCTCCTCGACATCGAACACGCTGATCATGCCGAGCGCGCCGACCTTGTCGAGCATCTCGTCGGTGACGCCCTCGATCGGGCGCAGCGTGTCGCCGAGGATCTCGAGTCCCTTCGCGAACTCGGTCGGCGTGAGGATGTCGATATCCCAGCCGGTCAGCCGCGCGGCGAGTCGGACATTCTGTCCGCGCTTGCCGATCGCGAGCGAAAGCTGGTCCTCGCGCACGATGATCGTCGCGCGACCGAGCTCGAAGCACAGGCTGACCTCGTCGACCTGCGCGGGGCGCACGGCGTTCGAGATGAGCACCTGGCTCGACTCGTTCCAGAGCACGATGTCGATCTTCTCGCCGTTGACCTCGTCGACGATGTTGCGGATGCGGCTGCCGCGCACGCCGATGCATGCGCCCTTGGCATCGACCTTCGAATCGACGCTCGCGACCGCGACCTTGCAGCGCTGGCCCGCCTCGCGTGCGAGCGCCTTGATCTCGATGACGCGCTCGGCGACCTCGGGAACCTCGGCCTCGAAGAGGCGCCGGATGAAGTCGGGGTTGCCGCGCGAGAGGATGATCTTGACCTGCGCACCCGCATCGCGCACATCGAGCACGAGGCAGCGGATGCGGTCACCGGGCTTGAACATCTCGCCGGGGATCTGCTCGGACTTCGGCATGAACGCCTCGGCGCGGTCGACCTGCACGATGAGCGCGGGGCCTTCCTGACGCACGACCGTTCCGGTGACGATCTCGCCCTGGCGCTTCGCGAAGTCCTCCATGAGCGAATTGCGCTCGTCCTCGCGGAACTTCTGGATCATGACCTGCTTGGCGGTCTGCGCGGGAATGCGGCCGAGACGCTCGATCGGGATGTCCTCGCGGCCGACGATCTCGCCCTCCTCGTCGAAGAGGTTGCGCCAGATCGTGATCTTGCCGCTCAGGCGGTCCATCTCGCAGCCGAACTCCTCGTTGTCGAGCGAATCGAAGTGGCGGCGGGCCGCGCTGATCATGGCCATCTCGAGGTCACGGATCAGATGCTCGCGGTCGACGTTGCGGTCGCGTGCGATCGAATCGAGGATGCGGAGGGTTTCGGAATTCATGTGATTGCCTGTGCTGGCCTGTTGGATTGTCGCTGCGGTCTTCGCAGCACTGGGATGTAGGCGCCTGCGCGCCGAGGAAACGAAAACGACCACGGAACGGGTCCGTGGCCGGTCTGCGGCGAGAAATCTGGCGCGCCTCAGTGGATCAGAGGCGCCTCCAGCACTCGGTGAGCCGGGCAGGCGCGAAAGCCGCATCGCCTGCACGCGCACCCTCGGCAATAGCCGAAAGCCGCGCGTGCCGCGCGCAACCCTGCGCCACGCTCGGGTCGAAGCAGAGATGGGCCGTCTCGGGCCTCATCGCAAGCATCCGACCCGAACGGTCCTGCCGCTTGACGGATCACGGGGGTATGAAACACCTGAGATCGGAAGCATGGAACACACCGCTCGGTCGCTGACCGGGAAACAACCGACAGGCGCAACGGTCGCGCCTGACGAGCCTTGAAGAATATCGAACCTTGCCTCAGGGGTCAATCTCCGCCCGAGGATTATCCCCGGAGGCGATGGATTCAGCCCTCGGAAATCCATTTCTCACATGGGCTTGTGAGCGAAACGGCGCGCACGATGCGAACCCCGCGCCGCACCGCGGGTCAGCAAGTCACGACGAAGCGGCACCGAGATTGATGCGCTCTCCTGGGGTAATGGCACGCCCGACCTTGAGCGCCCTATTCCCGCGAAGTTGTCCGAGTTCCGCGAGGAACTTCGGGCGTCCCTCGACGCCAAGAACGACCGCGCTCTTGGCCGGCCGCTGGGTCACGATGAGATCACCGACCTCTAGCCCCCGTAGTTCCGCGACCGAGATCGTCGTGGTCGCGAGCGTGGCCTCGAGCTCGACCCTCGCGCCTCCGAGCCCGCCGGCGATGCGCTCAGCCGAGTCGGACGCGGCCGAACTCCTACCCGAGACGAACCAGCTCTGCGCGGACAGATCCTCGACGAGCGGCTCGATCGAGTTGTACGGAATGCAGAGCCGCATGCGCCCGCCGCGGTTCATCAGCTTCACCTCGAAGTCGACGACGACCACCACCTCGTTCGGGGGCACGATCTGAACCAGTTGCGGGTTCGACTCCATGTCGCCGAGGGTGAACTCGATCCTGCGGATGCCCTGCCACGCCTCGCTCAACGCCGAGGTGGCGCGGTGCAGGATCCGCTGGATGAGCCGGGTCTCGATGAGCGTCATCGGCCTGCGGGGAATCGAGAGGTCCTTGTTCGACCCACCGAGCAGACGGTCGATGATCGGGAAGATGACGAGCGGCGAGAGCTCGAGGCAGATCTGCCCCTCGAGCGGCGGACACTTGATGAGGTTGAAGCTGGTGGGGTTCTCGCTTTCCGCGACGAACTCCGAGTAGGTCTTCTGCGACGCGTCGCGGATGGTGACCTCGACGATCGTGCGGAGGTGGCCTGAGAGGGACGCGCCGAAGTTCCGGGCGAAGGTCTCGTGGAGCATCTGCAGCGCGCGCATCTGGTCCTTCGAGATGCGTTCGGGGCGCTTGAAGTCGTACTTCTCGATCTCGATCTTCTCGCGGTCGCGGCGCGAGCGCGAGAAGATCTGGGTCGGTGGCGCCTCCTGCGCGGGCGCCGGCTCGGAAGCCG
>JBEAQW010000039.1:0-12980 GCA_041163725.1 Planctomycetota bacterium | reverse complement strand
TCGTCATCATGGTCGTCAACGTGATCATGGTCATGCGAACGCTCGCACGCTCGGCGTCCATACCCCGCCGCAACCAGCAGACCTGCATGCTCCGCTTCGTGCAGTGCCCTGATGGCGCGTTGCAGTCGCTCTCTCGATGCCATTGGAGTGGTGCCCGAACCGAGTTCTGCCGGGATCACCGACTCCGCACAGAGGCGATCCGCAACCGATGCGATCACTTGACGATTCGATGGCCCGACGACGCTACAGGGCAGTTCGCGGCCACCGTCCGATGCATGCGTGTTGTGCGCAGACATGACTTCCTCGTCCTCTTGTGCAAACACCACCCGTGTCTTACTCACCCGTGTCTTACTCGCCCGTGTCTTGCTCACCCGTGTCGCTTTCATCCACCACCCTCCACCTGCACTGCGCGCACAGCCGAGGCCAACTTGCGTGAGACCTGGCTGGCGACATCCACCCATGCTTCATGCCGTCCATGCCGTCCATGCCGTCCATGGCCATCCACGGCCATCCACGCCACAGCGGCCAGACCGTGCTGCTGAACACGCACGGACCGCCCGACTCTTCCGCCCGATCCTGCTGAATCAGGCCCATTCGCTTGGAAGCCCGAATCTCATGTTCGGGTTTTGTTAGTATACACCATGTCGAGGTTTTGCCTCGTCGTCTGTCTCACTTTCTCGAAAAACACAACGCCACGGCCGACGGCCCGAGCGAGGACGTGCCACAGGCACCGATGACGGACGCTCGTCGCGGAGCGCCACGCGCAGCACAGGAAGCGAAGCGGAACTCAGACCGATCCGTCCACGATCGACTCGATCGCGTCCGCGAGATCGCCGATCTCGAACGGCTTCTGAAGCGTGACCAGGCGCGGGCGTCGATGCGCACGAGGATCCGACGCACCCTCGGGCACCATCGCAACGATCGGTAGTTCACGGCCGGCGGCGCGGTCGAGTTCAGCGAGCCAGGTGCCGAACCGTACCGAGTCGAGGGGGGCCTCGGCGACCACCGCCGCGATCGAGTCGACGCCATCGGCCGACGATCCACGCGCATGCAGGAGCTCGTGCGCGTGCGCGACGCCTTCGGTCTCGAGCACCGCGAAGCCCGCGGCGCGCACCGCCTCCGCGAGCATGGGCCGGAGAACGGGATGCGGCTCGATGAGCAGAACCGTGCGCGATGCCGATGGATGCAGCGCCGATGGATGCAGCGCCGAGGATGCACCCGATGGCGCACCGGCCGTCGCAGGCGTTCCCACCACCGCGCGTCGGGTCGCAGGCAGGACCACGATGAAGCGCGAGCCGTGCCCGACATCGCTCTCGACCGTCACGCGGCCACCAGCCGACGAAACGACCTGCTGAACCACGGCGAGTCCGAGGCCCGTACCCGATCCGGGCCCCTTCGTCGTGAAGAATGGCTCGAAGATGCGGCGGAGCACCTCGGGCGCCATGCCCGCGCCCGTGTCCTCGACGACGATGCGCGCGCCGAGCGCACCGTCCGGCGTCTCGACCGCGGATGCGTCGATGCGCAATCGACCTCCACCCGGCATCGCGTCGCGCGCGTTCACGAGAAGGTTGATGAGTGCCTGCTGGAATGCGGAGGGCGCGAGCGTGAGTTCGAGATCATCGGCCGCGGCGAGCTCGAGCGCGAATCCGACCGAACGCGGAAATCCGGGTCGGACCAGTTGCACCGCCTCCTCGATGGCCCCGCGCAAGGGAAAGCGCTCGATGGCATCGGCGGTCGGCTTGCCCAGCGACAGCAGGTTGCTGGTCAGGAGCTTCGCCCTCGTCGCCGCCAGCTGGATCGACGCAAGCGACTCGAGCGACGCGGGCGGCAGGCCGGACTCGGTCGCGGCGAGCGCTGCATGTCCGCGGATCGCGGAGAGCATGTTGTTGAGATCGTGCGCGAAGCCGCCGGCGAGCAGCCCGAGCAGCTCGAGCTTCTGCGTGTTGCGGAGGTGCTCCTCCGCCGCCTGCTGCTCGGTCACATCGGCGATCGAACCGACGATGCGCGTCGGTCGACCGTGCGCGAACTCGACGGCGCGTCCGCGCTGACGCACCCACCGGAGCGCACCGTCCCCACGATCGAGACGATGCGTGCACTCGAAGCGAGCCACCGCTCCTTCGAGATGGGCCCGCCAGGCCGCCGCGACACGCATGCGGTCGGCGGCATGGATCCACGGCGCCGAGGCCGGATCGACCGCGGGTGCTTCGCCACTCGCGAAACCGATCAGCGTCGCGGCAGAGTCGCTGTAGCGCGTGGCCCCGTCCACGCTGCAATCCCACCACGCGTCCGCAGTCGCATCGAGGATCTGCCGAAGCCGCTCGCGCTCCGCCGTGACCACCGCGTCGCGCGCCACGCGGTCGCTCGTCTCGCGGATCGCCGCATGGAACCGTTCGCCCGGCCGCTCGCGGTCGAGGAAGACGAGCAGCTCGATCGGGAAGCGGCGCCCGCTCCGGTCGCACGCCGTGATGTCGATGCGTCGGCCGATGACCGGACCGACGCCCGTGTCGAGGAAACGCTGCATGCCGCGCGCGTGCTGCGCGCGGAGGTCGGGCGGGATGATCGTCTCGCCCAGCGGTCTGCCGACGAATTCCTCGCGAGCGAAGCCGAACAGCGTGAGCGCCGCCTCGTTCGCGAACACGATCGTGCTGTCGCGATCGATCGAGATGAGCGCATCGGGGAATGACGCGACGAGCGGCCCGGTGGACTCCGAATGCATGTGTGCATGCTATCGCACGCGCGACATGGCTGAGAAGAACCGCAGCCCGCGGAGGATCCGCGGGCTGCGTGAGGAGAGGAGCTTCGGCACTCCGGCTCGCGCCGGGTCGTCCCGCCGGTCAGCTCCAGTTCGCCAGCAGGATCGCGAGATCCTGCGCGTCGGTCGTGCCGTCGTTGTTCACATCGGTCGCGCCGGCCATGCCCCAGTTCGAGAGCACCGCCGCGAGGTCCGACGCGTTCACGACGCCGTCCCCGTTGAGATCGCCCGGCGTCGCACTTCCCGCCGTCGAGGGCACGACGACCTCGATCTCACGGAAGCAGCACGGATGGAAGGTCGACGAGTGGATGCCCACGATCACCGTGATCACCGAGCCCGGCGGCAACGCGGTGTTCACCGCGATCGGCCCCACGGTCGTCGACGCGAGCGGCGCAAGCGTCGGAATGTCGATCAGGGTCGGCGACAGCGTGGCGGGCGTTCCCGACACCACCGAGAGGCTGATCCACTCGCCGGGGAACGCCGGGCCCGGGAACGGCGTGAGGTTCGTCACATCGAGCATGAACGAGAAGTTGTCGGCGCCGGGCACATCCTGCGCCGTCGCCTCGCCCTCAAGGCAGGTGCACTCGGGCAGCACCAGGCAGATCTCCTCGGTGCAGCACGCATCCTTGTAGCTCGCGGCGAGCGTGGCGGTGAAGCAGAAGTAGCTTCCCGGCTCCGCTCCCGTGATCGGGAGGTCGAGCGACATGGAGGACCCGGGGGCGAGCGGCGGATCGAGCGCGATCACATTGTTCGGCGCGAAGGCGGGATCGGAGAGGATCAGCAGGTTCGCCGCCGAACCGGAGTTGTTGGTGATCTCGATCGTCCACACGAAGTCCATCGTTCCATCGGCGTTCGGACGGCAGTCGATGTCCATCGTGCTGAACTCGCACGGGCTCGTCGCGCCGAAGCAGGTGATGTCGAGCGAACCTTGGCGCGACTTCGCACCCGTCATGTTGACGCCGGGACCGGCGAAGGTGTCGAGCTGCGCGGGATTCGCATCGATCAGCGGCACGCCGCCGATGCCGTAGTAGCTCCCTGCGGCGCCCTGGGAGAAGAAGTCGCCCGTGAGCCAGGCCTGCGGCCCGTTCAGACCATCGACGAAGTCGATGCCTCCGGAGCTGTTCTGGAAGTCGGTGCTGAAGCTGAGCGACCCGATGTCGTACCGCACCGCGGTCCACGACGAGGATGCCGCATCGAAGCAGGCGCGCCACGCGCGGCTGTTGTGCGCGGAGGACGACGACGGGTTGTTCATCGATCGTTCCGCGAGCAGCATGCAGCAGTCCGGATCGAAGCTGATGTCGGTGATCGGGCAGTTCACATTCGCGTAGGGATGACCAGGCGCGTACGGGATCGTGAGTTCGAGCCGTTCCGTTCCCGCGATGAACGCGCCGCCGGAGTCGATCTCGACCGAGTGCACCGTCTGGTCGACGCCATACGCCTCCCACACGGAGTAGTAGACGCGGCTCCCCGCGACCTTCACTGCGTACGGCGCGCTGCCGTAGCCCGGGAAGCCCGCAGGTTCGCTCGAGGTTCCACCGGGGTTCGGTCCCTCCGCGATGGCGTCGCCGTTGCCGGTCGACGACTCGGCCTCCACGGTTCCCGTCGCATGATCGAAGGTGCTGATGGCGCCCGTGCCCGCATCGATCGAGTAGAGGCGGCCATCCTCGAGGTTCGTCGCGAACAGCCGGTTGCGCTGGCAGTCGAAGTCGAGGTTGCCGATGCCGAGCGACTGGCCGACTCCCGCGGCCTGTGGAAGCGTGCGGAACAGCGTGGGCACGCCCGTCGCGCCGTCGATCCGGTAGATCGCGCCGCGTCCGTCGCCCGAGCCCGAGACGCCGAGTGCGCCGAACACATCGACGCCGTAGACGACCGACTGGGCGACGAAGATGTTGCCCTGTCCGTCGAAGGTTACCCCGAAGATTCCTCCGAGGTTCTGCAGGCTCCACTGCGGATGCGCGTACTCGGGCGGAGTCCAGAGCGAGCCGGAGCCGACGAACGGTGCACCGGTCTGATCGCCGAGACCGACGAGCCGCAGCACGCCGATGTTGCCGGCGATCGAGTCGTCGATTCCGAAGGTGACCGCACCGACCTGCCCCGCCGGGAACGGAGTCGCGAGCGAGTCGACGAGCGGCGGACGCGTTCCGCAGCACGCCCCGCACTCCGGAGGCGTGAGGTCGGAGCCACCGTCGCAAGGCTGCCCGTTCGTCTCGATCTGGAACTGTCCGACGGGCGGGAAGCCCGACTGCCGCGCCGCGATCTGGATCATGTAGCGGTTGCCGCACTTCACCTCGCAGTCGATCTTGGACTGCTTGCCGCAGGATCCGCCCGCGTCATCGTTGCAGCAGTGCGGCGGCAGGTCGCCTGGACAGCCGCAGCCGAGCGTATCGGGATAGATGGCGATGCCGGTGTCGGCATCGGTCAGTCCGCAGGTCGTGATCGTGACCATGCCGTCGACATCGCTCGTCCAGCAGAACCAGTGGTCTCCGGCGAAGGGATCGGGCGTCGATGCACACTGGTAGATGCCGGGGGCATCCATCGTGCTACCGCTCAGATCGAACGCGAACACGCCGGATCCGGCGATCTGCGTCGGCGACGCGCAGTTGTCGTTGGCGAAGGCGGCGCCTGCGATCGAGATCGCGGCGAGTGCGGAGGCGATCGATGCGGTGATCGATGCGGCAATCGGGGTTGAGGACAGTCGAGGCTTCATGTCGCGTCTCCAGTCGGGGACCAGTCGGGTGCGTGCGACGGACGGCCGACGAAGGCTGTCCATCGCCCGGCTTCCGCGCGACGGCGCCCCATCTCTCAGCAGATGCGCGAATCCCCTCGAAGTCGCCGCTGCTACACTCCGACCGCACCGACGCCGGTGTGGCGGAACTGGCAGACGCAGCGGATTCAAAATCCGCCGCCCCCTAAAGGCTTGCAGGTTCGATTCCTGTCACCGGCATGGAAGGAAAGCGCGCCCCGCGGTCATGCGGGGCGCGCTGCATTTCACATCCGGTTCGGTCGGCTGCGCCGGAACGATCACTCGCCACGCACGCTCGCCGTGTAGTTCGGCGCTTCCTTCGTGATCGTGATGTCGTGAGGATGGTTCTCGATCACCGTCGCGCCCGACACCTTCACGAAGCGGGCCTTGGTGCGGAAGTCCTCGAGCGTGCGGCAGCCGCAGTAGCCCATCGAACTCCGGACGCCGCCGACCATCTGGTAGACATAGTCGGCGAGCGCGCCGCGGTACGGCACCATGCCCTCGACGCCCTCGGGGACGAACTTCCGCGCGTCCTTGATGCTCGCCTGACCGTAGCGGTCGCTCGAACCGAGGGTCATCGCGCCCTCGCTTCCCATGCCGCGGTAGCTCTTGAAGCGGCGGCCGCGATGGAGCACGACCTCGCCCGGACTCTCGTGGAGACCCGCGAACATCGAGCCGAGCATGACGGCGCTCGCGCCCGCGGCGATGGCCTTCGCGATGTCGCCCGACTGACGGATGCCGCCGTCGGCGATCACGGGAACGCCCGCCGCCTCGGCCGCCTTGACCGCCTCCATCACCGCGGTGATCTGCGGCATGCCGACGCCCGTCACCACGCGCGTCGTGCAGATCGATCCCGGGCCGATGCCCACCTTGACCGCATCCGCGCCCGCGTCGATCAGCGCCTTGGCGCCGTCGGCGGTGCCGACATTGCCCGCGATCACCTGGATGTCGAAGCGCTCCTTCACACCCTTGACGGTGTCGATCACATTCCTCGAATGTCCATGCGCGGTATCGATGACGATGACATCGACCTCCGCCGCGACGAGCTGCTCGGCACGCTCGAACTGGCGCACGCCGATCGCAGCACCGACGCGGAGCCGCCCGCGCGCATCGCGGCAGGCCTTGGGATGCGTGCGCACATTCTCGAGGTCGCGCATCGTGATGAGGCCCTTGAGCCGGCGATGGGCGTCGACGAGGAGCAGCTTCTCGACGCGCGCCTGACTCATGAGCCGCTCCGCGTCGTCGGGACGCGTCTCGACCGGCGCGGTGACGAGGTTCGTGCGCGTCATCACCTCTCCGACCTTCGCATCGCTGCGGCCGTTGAGGAACTTCATGTCGCGGCGCGTGAGGATGCCGACGACGACGCCGCGGCTGGTCCCGTCCTCGGTGACGGGGAAGCCCGAGACGCCCTGCTCGGACATGAGCTTCGCCGCCCTTCCGACGGTGTCCTCCGGAGACAGCGTGACCGGATCGACGACCACGCCGTTCTCGGTGCGCTTCACCTTCGCGACCTCGCGCGCCTGGACCTCGGGAGGCAGGTTCTTGTGGATGATGCCGATGCCGCCCTCCTGCGCGAGCGCGATCGCGAGCGCGCTCTCCGTGACGGTGTCCATCGGAGCGCTGACGAGCGGGATCTGCAGGGCGATGCTGCGGGTCAGCCGCGTCGAGGTGTCGACGAGATCGGGCGTGAGCTCGCTGTAGGCCGGAATGAGGAGGACATCATCGAACGTGATGCCTTCGAGGACGATCTTGGCTTCCATCGAGGGAATATGCGCGAGCGGCGCCCTGCCGTCAATGGCCGCCCGAGAACAGTCGCGCCCGCGGCGCGGCTTGGCGGTCGCGGCCGCCCCCGAACCCGCCGGGGCCCCGCCCGAGGTTCCGTTCGGATCGCGTTTGCGGTAAGGTGCGCGGCTCCCCGCTCCGCGCGGGGCTGTCGCATGCGCCCCGTGCGCCTGTGTCCCGGAGAGAACGACCGACGCCGGCGCGCCCGGCGACCCGCAGAGGCATTTCCTTCATGTCAGCCGCCCGCAACGAACTGCTCGTACCCCTCGCGATCCATCATCGCGGCACGACCCAAGGCGAAGGCCGCAAGGCGTGGATCTCCTGGCTCGAGGCCATCATCCGGGTCGAGGGCTCGGACCTGATCGTGAAGAGCGGCCTGCGCCCCCGCGTCCGCCACCGCGGCGTACTGAAGGACCTCGACACGGGCGTCTGCTCGCCCGACCAGATGTTCCAGGTCGCGAAGGACATCCTCGACCCGAACCAGATCGACTACTTCTCGCGTCACGGCTCGATCGACTTCGCGTACGACTATGTCCGCGAGGGCGACGTCGACGGCGCCTCGAGCCGCCGCTTCCGCGTCAACCTCTTCATGGCGCGTGGCCGCCCGGCGCTCGCCGCGCGTCTCATCACGAGCCAGATCAAGCGCTTCGAGGAGCTGTACCTGCCGCCGATCCTCGGCGACATCTCGATGGCCGCGCAGGGCCTGATCCTGTTCTCCGGCGTCACCGGCTCCGGCAAGTCGACCTCGATCGCCTCGATGCTCGACTACGTGAACCAGCGCAAGAAGGTGCACATCATCACGATCGAGGATCCGATCGAGTACATCTTCAACGACGCGAAGGCGACCATCAACCAGCGCGAGATCGGCATCGACGCGACGAACTTCAACGATGCGCTCCGCGCGCTCGTCCGCGAGAATCCCGATGTCGTGCTCGTCGGCGAGATGCGCGACTACGAGACCTTCGAGGCCGCCATCCGCGCCGCCGAGACGGGCCACCTCGTGTTCGGAACGATCCACGCGAGCTCGGCCTGGCAGACCTTCGGCCGCATCTACGACCTCTTCCCCGAGAACGAGCGCGACCAGATCCGCAAGCTGCTTGCGTACAACCTGCGGGCGATCATCTACCAGAAGCTCCTCCCGACGCTGCACGCGCACATCGCGCGCATCCCGGCGATCGAGATCCTCATCAACAACCCCGCCGTCCAGAAGTTCATCCTCGAGGGCCGCGAGGGCGAGCTCCTCGAGATCATCAAGCAGAGTCACGACGAAG
The DNA here is from genome assembly GCA_041163725.1 of Planctomycetota bacterium. Taxonomy (GTDB): domain Bacteria; phylum Planctomycetota; class Phycisphaerae; order Phycisphaerales; family SM1A02; genus QWPT01. Next base: position 4,432 of record JBEAQW010000039.1, on the reverse strand, counting down.
GCATGCTCGACTTCACCAGCGCGCTGGTGAAGCTCGTCGAGGAGAACTACATCCACCAGCGGATCGCCCTCGAGGCGACGCCGAAGCCAGAGGAACTCAAGATGCGCCTGAAGGGCATCGGCTGACGGACGCCTCCGCGCGGATTCGCGGCGCCCGCGCGCGTCCGCGACCGCCCCGGCACCGTACTCAAGCCCGTCCGACGCCACCGGAAACCCGCGGCGTCCCGACCGTGAACGACTGAAGTCCCCCACCTCCCCCGAGGATCCATGAACGACCTCCTCCTCCACATCGACCCGACCCTCGCCGAGGCGCAGATCCTCATGAGCATCGCGAAGCCGATCCTGACGGTCGCGCTGTTCGTCGCGTACATGCGCTATGTGGCGAAGTTCGAGTTCGACGCGCGACGGTTCAACCTGCCGGTGCTCGCGCTCAACTCGATCTTCGTGGGCGTCGCCCTCGCATCGCTCGCCGCGATCGTGTTCATCCCGATCTTCTGGATCGGCTGGCCGGTGGCGCTGCTGCTCTGCGTCGGCACGATGTTCGGCTACTGGAAGTACCGCGACGAGCGCGTGCCGCCGAGCGAGAAGTTCCGCCTCACCGCCGATGCGTTCTCGAAGGCGATGGAATCGCGTCGTCGCGCGTCGGCCGAGAAGGGCGCGAGCATCGTGCTCATCCACGCCGATGGAACACGCGGCACGGTGCCCGGCAAGGACGACCCCGCACTCACGGTGTACCTCGCACTCGAGCAGTGTCTCCTCGGGCCGCTCGAGACACGCGCCACCCGCGTCGACCTCGTCAGTTCGGCGCAGGGCGTGGGCGTTTCGATGACCGTCGACGGCATCCGGTCGCGGCGCGATCCCCAGGCTCCGGACATCGGCGCGGCGGCGATCGACATGCTCAAGAAGGCATGCGGGCTCGACCCGGCCGACCGCCGGCGCCGCCAGCAGGGAAGCTGCTGGATGGAGAGCCCCCTCGGCCGCACGCAGCTGACCGTCACCACGAGCGGCTCCAGCAGCGGCCAGACGGTCCGCGTCGACTTCGACCGCGCATCCCGCTTCGGCAAGTCGATCGACACGCTCGGCCTCGCTCCGGCGCAGCTCGAGGCGCTCCGTGCCTTCGAGGATCCCGCGCGCCGCAAGGGTGTCATCCTCGTCAGCGCGCCCGTGGGCCAGGGCCTCACCACCCTCGCCTACAGCCTCATCGGACGCCACGACGCCTACACGAGCAACATCAAGACGCTCGAGCGCGAGGTGCAGCATCGCGTCGAGGGCGTCGACCACAAGCAGTTCGCCCCCGAGCCCGGCGCCGAGGACTTCGGCGCGGTGCTCACCAAGATCATCCGTCGCGATCCCGATGTCGTCCTCTGCGGCGACATCTCCGAGCCCGGCACCGCCAAGGCGGCCGCACTGCTCGGCATGGAGCCGCCGCTGGTCTATGTGCTCGTCCCCGCGGACAGCATGGCCGCGGCCATTGCGATCTGGATGCAGTCGGTCGGCGACCCGAAGATGGCGACGCGCTGTCTCTCGGCGGTCATCCACCAGCGCCTGCTGCGGACGGTGTGCCCGACCTGCAAGAGCCCGTTCACTCCCGCGCCCGAGCAGGCGAAGCGCCTCGGCATTCCGTCGGGCAAGGATGTGCAGCTGTACCGTCCGAGCGGCAAGGTGCAGGTCAAGAACCGTATCGAGGACTGCCCCGTCTGCCAGGGCGGCGCGTACTTCGGTCAGGCCGGCATCTTCGAGATCCTCACGCTCGACGACGAGGCGCGCCGCCTGCTCTCGGAGAACGACTTCCGCACGGCGTACGCGCGCGCGGTGCGCGAGCAGAAGATGATGCAGCTCCAGGAGAGCGCGCTCTACAAGGTACGAGAGGGTGAGACCACCCTCGAGGAAGTGCAGCGCGTCTTCGCGCCGAAGCAGTCTTCGTCCGCTCCGCGGGCGGCGGCGGGCAAGGCCTGAGCGACGACGAGAGAACGAGCGAGAACCCCCTGAACCGACACGATCCCCACGCCGCCATCCGGCGACGAAGGAAGACACGATGGAAGCAATCCTCAACCTGATCGTCATCGCATTCGCCGGCCTGATCGCCTACTGGTGGGCGACGCAGGGCCTCTTCAGCGCGGTGCTGCACCTGATCTGCGTGCTCTGCGCGGGTGTGCTCGCCTTCGCCACCTGGGACCCGATCACCGATGCGCTGCTGAACATCCCGTTCCTGCAGCCGTATGCGAAGGGCATCGCCCTGCTGCTTCCGTTCGGCGTCTATCTGCTGGTGCTGCGCCTGTCCGCCGACAAGCTCGCTCCCGACAACATCAACTTCCCGCACGCAGTCAACCTGTCCGTCGGCGGCGCGCTCGGCGCGGCGGCAGGCATCCTGACGGTCGGCATCGCCATCATCGGCATCGGTCACCTGCACAGCTCGCGCGACCTCCTCGGCGCGGTCGGCAGCGCACGCACCGATCGCAACAAGGGCCAGCCCGACACGCGCATCAACCCGCTCTGGATTCCCGTGCACACCATGACGGGTGATCTCTTCGCCTGGCTCTCGGGCTCGAGCTTCCAGCCGACGCTGTCGAATGCGACGCTCGCGAGCGAGCAGCCGCAGCTCGGCCAGATGTCGCTCGGCCTCTACCGCGACACCTTCACCCGCGCGGGTCGCCTCGCGCGCACCGCCGCGGCGCCGGGCTCGATCCGCATCGACAAGGCGATCCTCGCCGACTCGCTCGCGATGCCCAACGGCGAGACGATCGCCGCCTACCTCGTGGATGTCCACTTCGACTCGGGCGCGACCACCGAGGGCCAGGGCTTCGCCGTCTCGGCGTCGCAGCTGCGCCTGATCGGCAATCCGACCAAGAGCGCGAAGGGCAAGCAGGTCATCGCGTACCCGATCGCCTGGGCGCAGCCGAACGCCAACGGCGGCCGTGGGCTTTTCCTCTTCGACGACAAGGGGCACTTCGTCTCGTCACCCGCCGGAACGCAGACGCTCGACGCCACGCTCGTCTACGCGGCCGCGCCCTTCGAGTCGGTCCCGCCGAGCTTCCTCAGCGCGATGGGCCTCCAGCTGCGCATGCCGCAGATCGCGGAGCGCTCGTCCGAGAGCGAGGCGCTCGCGATGCTGCAGGGCCTCAATGCCGGTGGCGGACTCGAGGTCCCCGAAGGACTCGCCGCCATCAGCTCCGACGACCTTCTCCTGAGCGATTCGATCACGCCCGCGAGCGCCGACCTCAACAACCTCGGCTCGATGGATGTGAAGGACAAGAACTACCTCTTCCAGGGCATCGGCGAGTACGACCAGGGCGGATTCCGTGGCAACAAGAGCGTGATCGTGAAGGGCATCTGGGCGCCGCCGAACACGCGCGTCGTCCGCCTGAACATCAGCCGTGGCCCCGCCGCGAGCTCGATCGACCTCTGGAACGACCGCAGCACGGTGCGCGACGAGGCGGGTGAGAATCCGCGGCTCGCGCTCGTCGACGACCTCGGGCGCGAGTACTTCCCGATCGGCTACATCCATGCGATCGGTACGGGCGACCGGCGCGTGAACATCCGACTCGAGCGTTCGGGCGCCTACTACAAGATGGACGCGTTCCCGAACCTCTCGAGCGCCGGATCCGATCGTCTCTTCGCACTGTTCACCCCGGGCATGGGCCGCAAGATCGTCGGCATCCGAATCGGCGACAAGTGGGTGGCCAGCGCCGATCTCGACATCCCAGTCGGCGCGCAGTGATGCGGCGGCCTCGCCCCTCCCGGCGAGGCACGCATCGAGACGCAGCCCCTCCCGCATTCACCCTCCGCGCGCTCCAACGAGCGCGCGGTTTTTCTTCATGCGCCGTCCGCGCCAAGCCTCGGGAAAATCTCGCGCGAAGAAAAGCAGCGATCGAGGGATCCGTGTCGCGGGCATGCATACTCCGCGCCGATCCGGGTCACGCTGCAGTCCGCTCCGGCCGCGTGACCCACGATCCGCGCCGATCGGTTCCGGCTCCATCAGGCGGTCTCGAAGGGAGCGGGGAGCAGGGAGAAGGGAGAAGGGAGAAGGGAGAAGGGAGAAGGGAAGGTCATGGCGTTCGGAAGATCCGCGTACTCGCAATTCACGCACTCATTCGCATCGACGATCCGACAGGACGGACCGCTTGTCGCCGTCGCCTCCCTGAGAAGGTCTCTCGCCGCCAGCCGAGTCGGGCGGTGGTTCCATCATGCCCTCGGCCGAGGCATCTCCGAACTCCTCGGTCTCGGTCGTGATCCCGGCGAGCGCGCCGCCGAGCGGTTCCTGAGGACGCTCGGATACCAGGTCCTTGCGAGGAACTGGAGGAGCCCGCGCGACCGCCGCGACGAAGCGGATCTGATCGTCCGGACGCCCGACCGGAGCGAGATCGTCCTCGTCGAGGTCAAGCGCTCCGCGTCGCAGTGGGATCCGCTCGCACGAGTCGACCGACGCAAGCGCG
>JBEAQW010000038.1:0-21427 GCA_041163725.1 Planctomycetota bacterium | reverse complement strand
ATACACCGTGGATTCACGACCCGCGCGCCGCGCGCGCAGCGTCAGGCGTTCACCCGAGCTTGCCGTCCTTCCGGGCCATCATCTCGAGCATGTCGACGCAGCGGCTGGCGTAGCCGTACTCGTTGTCGTACCAGCTGACGACCTTGAAGAAGCGGTCGGAGAGCTGGATGCCGGCCTTGGCGTCGAAGATCGAGCTGCGGCTGTCGCTGATGAAGTCGCTCGAGACGACCTCCTCCTCGGTGTAGCCGAGCACGCCCTTGAGGGCGCCTTCGCTCGCGGCCTTCATCGCGGCATTGATCTCGGCGAGGCTGGTCGCCTTCGCGGGACGGAAGGTGAGGTCGACGCACGAGACATTCGCCGTCGGAACGCGGAAGCTCATGCCGGTGAGCCTGCCCTTGGTCTCGGGCAGCACGAGCGCACAGGCCTTCGCCGCGCCGGTCGAGCTCGGGATGATGTTCATGTACGCATTGCGTCCGCCGCGCCAGTCCTTCTTCGACGGACCGTCCTGCGTCGGCTGCGTGGCGGTGACGGCGTGCACCGTGGTCATGAGGCCTTCCTCGATGCCGCAGGTCTCGAGCAGCACCTTGACAACGGGGGCGAGGCAGTTGGTCGTGCAGCTCGCGTTGCTGGCGATGGTGTGGATCGCCGGGTCGTACTTCGCGCAGTTCACGCCGCGGACGAAGGTCGGGACCTCCTTCTCGCTCTTCGTGGGCGCCGAGATGAGCACGCGGCGCGCGCCGGCGTCGATGTGCTTGCGGGCATCCTCGGCCGCGGTGAAGAGGCCGGTCGACTCGAGCACATAGTCGACGCCTTCGGCCTTCCACGGGAGCTGCGACGGATCCTTGATCGCGGTGCACATGGTGCGACGGCCATCCACGACGATCGCATCGCCGTCGGCGGCGACCTCGGCCTTGAAGCGGCCGTGCGTCGAGTCGTACTTCAGGAGATAGGCGAGGTTGTCCGCCGGAACGAGGTCGTTGACGCCGACGATCTCGAAGCCGCCGCGTTCGGTGGCGATGCGGTAGACGAGACGGCCGATGCGGCCGAAGCCGTTGATTGCGATGCGGACTGCCATGAGTGCCTGTACTCCTGCCGGTGGGCCGGCAATGCGCGCAAACGGGGTTTCGCGGGGCGCGGAGGATAGGAGCGCGGACCCGATGCGGCAACCCACTACACTCCGCGTTCCGCCCTCAGGGCACCGGAGGCCCCCGCATGAGCACCCCATACCCCCCGCGCGGCATCAAGAGCATCCTCGGGACCGATCGCGCGATCGTCGCGATGATCCACCTTCAGGCGCTGCCGGGAAGCCCCCGGGCGGGCACCTCCGTGCGCGAGATCGCGCGGCAGGCGTCCGAGGAGGCGCGCACCCTCGCCGCCGCCGGCTTCGATGCGATCCTCATCGAGAATATGCACGACGCGCCCTACCTCATGCGCGAGGTGGGTCAGGAGACCGTTGCGGCGTTCACCCGTGCCGCATGCGAGGTGCGCGACGCGGTGGCGCTTCCGATCGGCGTGCAGGTCCTCGCGGGCGCGAACCGTGCCGCTCTTGCGGTGGCGCTCGCCGCCGACTGCGCGTTCATCCGCGCCGAGGGCTTCGTCTTCTCGGCGGTTGCGGACGAGGGGCTGCTGGCCACCGCCGACGCCGGCCCCCTGCTCCGCTACCGGCATGGACTCGGCGAGGCGGCCGAGCGGATCGCCGTCTTCTGCGACATCAAGAAGAAGCACAGTTCGAACGCGATCACCTCGGATACCTCGCTCGCCGACCACGCGCATGCGGCCGAGTTCTTCGGCGCCGACGGCGTGATCGTGACGGGGACGGCGACCGGCGTCGCGACGCCGATCGCGGATCTGTCGGCGGCGCGGAAGTCCTGCGCCCTGCCCGTCCTCGCCGGCAGCGGCGCGACGGCGGGAAGCGTGCGCGAGGTGCTGACCGTCGCCGATGCGGTCATCGTCGGCAGCGACCTCAAGCGGGACGGGTGCTGGTGGAATCCGCTCGATCCCGCGCGGATCGAGGCGTTCGTGCGCGCGGCGCGATCGTGAGCGGAGAAGCCGGGCGAACCCGCGCCGGATCGGCGCACGGGGCTGATAGACTCGCGGTCGCGAGACGCGGAGCACCAGCGTGAAGGTCCACCTGAACGGAAACATCGTCGACGAACGCGACGCGCACATCAGCGTGCTCGACCGGGGATTCCTCTTCGGCGACGGCGTGTACGAGCTGCTCCGCTACTTCGACGGCTTCGGCGTCGGAGTCGACGCGCACGCGCGGCGGCTCGCCCGAAGCCTCTCGCTCGCACGGATCGACGGATTCGACGCCGCGTCGCTCGAAGGGCTGGCCGAGGGGCTGCTCGAGGCGAACGGGCTTCGCGACGCCGTCGTCTACATCCAGGTCACGCGCGGCGCGGGCCGGACGCGTGCGCATGTGCCCACCGAACCGCTCACGCCGACGGTGTTCGCGATGGCCACGCCCGCCGAACCGCTCGGGGCGCTCTCCGCGCCGCAGCGGATCTCCGCGGTGACCGCGGAGGACCTGCGCTGGCGGCTCTGCGAGATCAAGACGCTGTCGCTGATGGGCAACATCCTGCATCTCCTCGATGCGGACGCGCGCGGCGCCGGCGAGGCGATCCTCCACCGTGACGGGTTCGTGGGCGAGGGCGCGTACTCGAATGTCGCGATCGTGCGCGGAGGCGCGCTCGTCACGACGCCCGTTTCGGAGGACCCGCCGATCCTGCACGGCATCGCGCGCAGCGATCTGCTCGCGGCGGCGGCGCACGAGGGGATTCCTGCCGAAGTGCGGCCGATCCGCCTCGAGGAGCTGCGGTCGGCGGACGAGGTGATGATCACATCGAGCCGTCGTCTCGCGAGCGCGGTCACGATGCTCGACGGCGCCGCGGTCGGCGACGGTGACGCGGGACCCATCACGAACCGGCTGTTCGGGCGCATGCGCGACGACATCGCCGCGGCGATGGAGGCGCACGCCGCACCCCGACGCTGAGAGACCCCGCCGAGCAGAGACAGCTGCGCAGAGGCACCGAGGCAGAGAGCCGAGTCCATCATGCACGAATCGACGCAACCCCCCGTTCTCGCCATCCAGGTCGGCAATACGCGCATCAAGCTCGCGTGCTTCAGGGCCGAGGATCCCGACGAGACCGTCTTCGTCGAGAAGAAGGATGTGGCCGCGGCGGTCGAGGCGGCGGCGCGCCTGTTCGAGCCGATCTCGTCGGAGGCGGACGCCTCGGTCGTGATCGCGAGCGTGAACAAGCCGGTGTCGGACGCGCTGGCGGGCGCGCTGCGCGACCAGCTCTCGTGCGACATCTACACGGTGCCCGACGACATGCCGGCGCCGATCGGCGTCTGCCTCGATGCGGGCGCGCGGCCCGGGATCGACCGACTGCTCAACGCGGCGGCGGCGTACGACAAGCTCAAGCAGGCGTGCATCGTGATCGACGCGGGGACTTGCGTCACGGTCGACTTCGTCGATGGCGAAGGCGTGTTCCACGGAGGCGCGATCGCGCCCGGTGCGCGCATGCAGCTTCGCGCGATGCACGAGCAGACCGCGGCGCTTCCCGCGGTCGAGCTCGCCGTGCCGGAGGGGCTCGCCTGGGGTTCGAACACCCGCGACGCCATGCTCCGCGGCGTCTACCACGGACTTCGCGGCATGACCTGGCGGCTCATCGAGAAGTACGCGGAGCAGTACGGTGGCTTCCCGCCGGTCATCGCGACGGGTGGCGATGCGGCGATGCTCTTCGCGGACGATGAACTCGTCGGGCAGGTCGTGCCCGACCTCGTGCTGCGCGGCATCGCACTTGCGGCCAAGACCGCGCTCGGTCCGGGCGGAGGCGACGCGGACGGCGATACGCCGCATGAGCGCGCGGCGAGCGAGCGGATCGGCGAGTCGCGCTTCTCGCTCCTGCCCCGCCAGGTCGAGCCGAAGCAGGCGTCACGCGGGCTGCGCGCGCTCGGCGATGGAGGCACGGGCCACGAGCCGGCCGACGGGAACGACGGGCATAATCACAGCCACGGCTGAGGCGAAGACGAGTGCGCATGCGGACGCGGCCGACCGGACCGCGCGACCCGCATCGTCGGACCCTCCCGCGGCATCGCCGCGCGAAGTCCCGTCAAAGTCGCGGCCGGATTCCGTCGATGGAACGCCCTGTATGAGCGCCGTGAACGATACACCGCTCGAACTCGCCTGCTACCGCGCGACACCGCATGGCATCGGTGCCGTCGCCATGGTGGAGCTCGTCGGCGATGTGACGCCCGCGCTCACCCGGCTCTGCGGCCGCGATGTCGAGGTCGGCGGACTTCGCGTGCGCGATTTCGACGGGATCGATGCGGGACTCGTGGCGCGGCTCGCGCCCGAGCGCGCACAGCTCATGCCGCACGGCGGAACGCGCATCATCGAACGGCTCGCCGAATGGCTCTCCTCGCGTGGCGCGAACTGGATCGACGATCCGCTCGCGATGCGCGCGGAGCTCGATCCGACGGACCTCTTCCCCGAGGCGGCGACGCCGACCGAGGCGCTCGCGCTCGCGACGCTTGCACGCGCGGCGAGCCCGCTGGCGCTGCGGCCGCTTCTCGCGCAGGGCGAACGGTGTGAGGCGCATGGTGATGCACCGCTGACCGACGACGATCGCGCGCGCAGCGCACGGCTCATGCGGCTCGTCGATCCGGCGCGCGTCGTGATCGTGGGCGCGCCGAACGCGGGCAAGAGCACGCTCTCGAACGCACTGCTCGGCCGCGAGGCGTCGATCGTCTCGCCCGAAGCCGGTACGACGCGCGATGCGGTGAGTGCGCGCATCGATCTTGCAGGCCTCGTCGTCGAGTGGTTCGACCTTCCCGGCGTGCGCGAGACCGACGACACGATCGAGCGCGAGGCGATCCGGCTCGCCCAGGGACTGCTGCGCGACGCGGACTTCGTGATCGCGCTGGCGGCGCCCGGGATTCCGTGGGTCGAACTCCCCCGCGTGCCGGATCTTCGCGTCTTCGCGAAGGTCGACGAGGCATCCGCCTCCGACCCGCTGCGCGGGAATGCAGACCTCGAGGTGAGTGCCTTGCGCGGCGACGGACTCGCGGAACTGCGCCAGACCGTGCGCGACCGACTCGTGCCCGAGGCGGACCGGGCGTGCGAGCGACCGTGGATATTCGATCACCGCCTTGCGCGGTGAGAGGATCTTCGATCACCGCCTTGCGCAGTGGCAGCACTCGGTCGCGACGCGCGGCTACAGACCCATCACCGAATAGCCGCTGTCGACATAGAGCACCTGGCCGGTCATGCCCCGCGAGAGATCGCTCAGGAGGAACGCGGCGCAGTCGCCGACTTCCGATGCCGTGATGTTGCGCGGCAGCGGCGCGACCTGAGGAATGCGCTCGAGGATCGAGTCGAACCCGCCGACGGCGCCCGCGGAGAGGGTCTTGATCGGGCCCGCCGACACGAGGTTGCAGCGGATGTTCTTCACCCGGCCGAGCTCCATCGCGAGGTAGCGGTTCGATGCCTCAAGCGCCGCCTTGGCGACACCCATCACGTTGTAGCCGGGCACGGCCTTCTCGGCGCCGTAGTAGGAGAGGCCGATCATCGCGCCGCCGTCCTTGAGGACGGGCGCCGCGGCGTTGCCCATGGCCATGTAGCTGAACGCGGAGATGTCGAGCGCGTTCGTGAACACGGCGCGCGGCGTGGCCGCGAACTTGCCGAGCCGGAGCCAGTCCTTGTCGGCGAAGGCGATGCAGTGGACGACGAAGTCGATCTCGCCGAAGTCCTTGCCGACACGCGCGAAGCAGGCGGCGATGTCGTCGTCGCTCGCGACATCCATCGGCTGCATCCAGGGATTCGCAACGCCCATGCCCTCGACGAGCTTGCGCGTGCGCCGCTCCATCTTCTCGCCGGGCATGTGGGTGAAGATGCACTCGGCGCCCTCGCGCAGCAGGCTCTGCGTGATCGAGGTCGCGATGCTCGTCTCGTGGAGGACGCCCGTTACCAGTCCGCGCTTGCCAGTCATGAATCCCATTGCGTGTCTCCTTCGGGGATGGGAAAGGTAGCACTTCTTGGCGGGTGCCACCGCAGGCCCCTTTCCCCCCGCCCTGCGCCGCGGTACCCTCCGCAGCCCCGCGCGCGTAGCTCAATTGGATAGAGCATCGGTCTTCGGAACCGAGGGTTGGGGGTTCGAATCCCTCCGCGCGCGTTTGCTGCATCCCGCCACCCGGTCCTGCATCGAAGCGGTCGAGCGTGCGAACGCGACGACTCCCGACGCGGAGCTGGCGAAGGCGGTCGAGGCGCTGAGCGATCTCTACACGACCGGTCGGGGATCACTTGTCGCCCGGCAGGCCGATGCAGTGCATCTCGCCGCGAAGCGCGAGTACTTCCTCGCGAGCGATGCGCCGAAGGTCGCGCTCGCGCTCGATGAGTGCGCGCGGCGGAGCGATGCGTTCGCACGGCTCGCCGGCGCGGAGGAGGTTCGCATCGTCGATCTCGGCGCGGGTGTCGGTGCGACGAGCGTCGGTGCGATCGCGTGGCTCGCGGGTGAGCGCGCGCGGCGCGGCGCGGACGCGCCGCTCCGCGTCGCGCTGCATGCGGTCGAGCTCGGCGAGCCGGCGGCCCGCGCGTACGAGGCGAGCGTGCGTGCTGCGGCGGATGCGTGCGGCGCCGGCATCCGCATCATGATCGAAGCGCGCGACTTCAGGCGTTTCACGCCGCCCGCGTGCGACCTCATCCTGTCGCAGACGGCGCTCAACGAACTGCTCGTGGCGACGGAACACGGGCGCGAGACGGTGGAGATGGTCGCGTCCTGGTCACGGGCGGCGCCGCTTCTCGTGATCGAACCGGCGCTCCGGACGACGACGCGCGCGCTGATGGCGCTGCGCGATGCGATGCTCGCGCTCGGGGGCATGCATGTGGTGGCGCCCTGCCTGCATCAGCAGGCGTGCCCGATGCGTGCACGCGAGGGCGACTGGTGTCACGAGGCGCGCGTGATCGAGCCGAGCCCGCGCGTCGCCGCGATCGACCGCATCGTCCGCAGGCGCGACGCGCGGGCGCTCTACGCCTTTCTTGCGACGGCACCAGGCGATGCGTCCCCGCAGTGCGCTCACCCCGCGAACTTCGTGCGGCTCGTGACCGACACGCTCGGAAGCCGCGGGAAGACCGAGCGACTCGTCTGTCGCGGTGACGGGGAGTTGCGGCTGATGCGGCTGCTCGACCGCGAGGTGTGCGACGCGAACCGGGCGTTCCTCGATGCGGAGCGGGGTTCGGCGGTCTCGATCGAGCCGCTCCCCGCGAACGACCGCATCGCGCCCACCGTGGCGGTCGCGGCCGAGAACGACGGCGTTTGACCCGCCCGTCCGCGTTCGCCTACCCTCCGCGACCCGTGCGGCGCCTTGCGCTCATCCTCTCGATCATCGCCACGCTCCTCTCGAGCGGCGGCGTCGCGCGCGTCGCGCACATGATGACGGCGCACGGCGGCGCAGCGTGCACCGCGCACGCGCCGTCGGCCTGCAGTTCGTCGGGTCACCGGCACGAATCGCGCGCACCGATCGGCTCGACCGACGACTGCGCGGTCTGCGATGAACTCGCCTCGCTCACCGGCGCACCGGCACCCGCCGCGCCCTGCGCCGTCGCGATCGCCTTCCTCGCGATCGTCCACGACCGCGAGGCCGGACAGATCCCCGCACCCGCGCCCATCGCGGCGCTCGGCGCGCGGCCGCCGCCCCACCACGCCTGAACCGGTTGCGTAGGCGCCCGCGTTCCACGCGGAGCGTTCGTCCGTTCATGCACTCCAACGCCCGATCCGGGCCGGAGACCGTGTGCGATATCCATCATTCCATCCGCTGGCGCGCGCGCGCCGGCGGAGTCGACGCGCCTTCACGCTCGTCGAGCTTCTCTCGGTGATCGCCATCGTTGCGGCGATCATCGCGCTGCTCCTTCCCGCCATCCAGTCGATGCACCGCCGCGCGAAGTCGGCGAACTGCCTCGCGAACCTCCGCTCGCTGCAGCAGGCGTCGCTCGCCTACTCCACCGACGAGGCGGGCTGGCTCATCGACGCCCGGCTCCCGCACGGCGGGCTCGAGCAGGGTTCGGCGGAGAGCTTCGTCGATGTCCTCGCGCGGCGCGGCTACTGCGACACGACGCAGATCCGATCGCCTCTCGACGACAGTCCGCACTGGTCCGCCGAGGACGGTGGCGACGGCGTGCCCGTGCAGGGCACGACCGCCGTGTACCGGCGCACGAGCTATGGCCTCAACAACCATCTCGCGCGCGAGTTCTCGCCGTGGGCGGCGATCGATCCTTCGCTCGCGACCGACCGGCTGACGAAGGTCGGCCACCACGCGAACACCGTGCAGATGCTCGCGATGGCCACGACCGGGCCGTTCGCCGGTGCGGACCATCCGCATGTCGAAGGCTGGGGCGGCGGCGCGGCGTCGCCCGTCATCGCGGCCTCGGAGGTCGAGATCGCATCGGTGTCGCAAGGCGCGCCGACGGCGGTCTCGGAGTCGAACTGGAGCTTCCTCGACGGCCATGTCGAGACGGCCCGCTTCGCCAGCATCTACTCGGGCGAGCTGCGCAACCGGCTCGATCCACGCGTGAGTTCCGTCTATCCCAACACCGCTTCACCGCAGTAGTGCGGAAGGTCTTCACATGACATCCATCCTCAGGTCCATCCTCGCTCCGTGCGCGGTCACAGGCGTCATCCTGCTCCTCGCACCGACGCGGGCACATGCCCAGCACTCGGGCGACATCGCGCTCGAGATCGCAGGCGGCACCATCACCACGAACGCACTTTCGCCCGCGGGCGGCTCGACGCCCGAGCGCGTGTTCGGTGCGTCGTTCGGAGACACCGGCGTCGCGCGCTTCACCTCGAATCCCGGCTTCGAGGCGCTTCCCGGGACCTTCGCCGCGGGAACGCGCGTCGGCTTCACTCCGCGCGCGGGCCTGCAGCGCTTCACCGGCGACGCGCTCGCGCCCGTCTCCGACGAGCAGCTCGAGATCCGGTTCCTCACGCTCCTCTCGATCGTGGGAGCCGACTTCACCGCCGGGTTCGACCTCGCCGTGCAGTCGAACGGCGGCTGGCACAGGCATCTGAGCTTCACGCTTGGTTCGGCCGGCGGCAAGCTGCCCCCGACCGGCATCTATGTGGCGGAGCTCGAGCTGTACGCGACCGATGGCGCGACGCTTCCGAGCGCACCGTTCTGGATCGTGTTCAACGACGGCGCGTCCGTCGCGGAGCACGATGCGGCGCTCGCCTGGGTCGCGGCGAATCTCGCGGACGGCGCACCGTCCTGTCCGGCGGATCACGACGGCGATGGCCTCGTGGGCGCGCCCGATCTCGCCGCGCTGCTCTCGGCGTGGAGCTCGCCCGACTTCGATCTGGACGGCGATGGCACGACCAGCGCACCCGATCTCGCGGCGCTACTCGCCTCGTGGGGACCCTGTCCGTAGCCGGCGCGCATGCCGACCGCGACGAGATCCGTCCTCCTCCTTCCTTCCCTTCACACGACTCCAGGAGCGCGCCACGCGCGTCCACCTCATGAACCGAATCCACAGGACCACCATCGCCACCCTTCTCCTCGCCTCGCCCGCCTTCGCCGGCGACAAGGAACCGCACACCGATCTCTGGATCACCTCGAGCAACGGAATCCTGGTCACGGGTGGCTGGAACCACCTGACCGGCGAGGTCGTGAACCCATCGCAGCGCGTGTTCGAGGCCGAGTTCGGCATCGATCCCGCGTTTCCCTTCAGCACCGATGAGCCTGGCATCGGCTCGAATCTCGTCGGAACCACGCTCACCATGAACCTCCTCGCAGGTCTCGGCCGCTGGAACGGTGCGGGCTTCGACCGCTCGACCTCGTGGCTGTTTGCCGCGTACGGCGGACAGGACGCGACCACCGGCATGGGCGGATCGTTCGACTTCCTCGTGTCGGCGGGACTCGACCTGCACCCGGAGTACACGCTCTTCGGTGCAAGCGGCGCGGACCCGGCAAACGGCATCTACCTCGCGTCGTTCACAGTCTCCGCGAGCGGGCTCGGGACGAGCGAAGTCTTCCACACGGTCTTCAATCTCGGCATGGCCGAGGCCGACCACGCGGCGGCGGCCGCATGGGTGGAGGCGAATCTCGTTCCCGCACCGGGAGCGGTCGGCCTGCTTGCGCTCGCAGGCATCGCCGCGCACCGACGGCGGCGGTGAATGCGGGGTCGCGCCCGACCGGGGGCTGCGCGGCGCGGGATCTCCCGCGCTGCGTTTTTCAATCGGCACCGGTGCGCGCACGCGCGCGGATCCATCACAATGGCGACATGACTCCTCCACTCGCCACCGCTCTTCTTCTCGCGACCCTGCTCGGCGCGGGACCGCTCGATGATCTCGCAAGGGATCGCGCGGGGAATCGCGCGGGGGATGGCGAAGTCCCCGCCGTCGACCCGACGCCGATGAGCGCGTACGCGACGCGCGACATGCGCGGATGGACCGTACGCGTGCATCCCGCCCTTTCGGCCGAGCCGGAACTGTGCGCCGCGGTGCTCGAGGAACTCGACCACCAGCTCTACGCGATCGAGCGCGCCGTGCCGGCCGTCGCGGTCGAGCGCCTGCGCGCGATCCCGATCTGGGCGGAGCTCGAGACACCGAAGACCGCGTGCATGTGCTACCACGTCTCGCGCGACTGGCTCGTGCCGAACGGCTACCTCGCCGAGAAAGAGCGCTCGGTCGAGATCGGCAACGCGCGCGCGTTCCTCGAATGGACCCACCAGCAACCGTGGATGGTGCTGCACGAGCTCGCGCATGGATTCCACGACCAGGTCTACGGCTACGACCATGCGGAGATCACCGCGGCGTGGCGGCGCGCGGGCGCATCGGGGACGCTCGAGGAGGTCGCGCACATCTCGGGGCGCCCGGGGCGGCACTACGCGCTGACCAACCAGATGGAGTGGTTCGCGGAGTCGACCGAGGCGCTGTTCGGGACGAACGACTTCTTCCCGTTCGTGCGCGCGGAACTGCGGACGCTCGATCCGGAGGGCGCGGCGCTGGTCGAGCGCCTGTGGCGCGAACCGCCGGCGGACCCGGGCCGCGCCGATCAGCCCGAGTGACGGGCGCGGATCGCCTCGGCCTCGTCGATCGCGCCGACGAGGAGCGCGGCGATCTCGGGATCGAAGTGCTTCCCCGCCTCCTCGCCGAAGAGCGTCACGATCCGCTCGCGCGGCCATGCGTCCTTGTAGGCGCGCTTCGAACTCAATGCGTCGAACACATCGGCGACGGCGACGATGCGCGCGAAGAGCGGGATGGCCTCGCCCGCGAGCCCCTGCGGGTAGCCGCCGCCATTCCACTTCTCGTGGTGGCAGAGCGCGACCTCCGCGGCGCCTTCGTCGAAGTCGGTCCGGATGCCCGCGAAGAGATCGGCGCCGATCCGCGTGTGGCGCTTCATCTCGGCGAACTCGGCGTCGTCGAGCTTGCCGGGCTTCTTGAGGATCGCATCGGAGATACCGACCTTGCCGACATCGTGGAGAAGCGCGCCGATGCGCAGCGTGTCTCGCGCGCGCGTCGACTCCTCGCGCGCTATGCCGCGCGCCGCGCACCACCGGTCGTAGAGCATGATCGAGAGATCGGCCACGCGCGCGACATGCCCCGCGGTCTCGGTCGGATCGCGCAGCTCGGCCATCGCGATCATGCGGAGGATCATCGAGCGCACGAGCTGCGCGCGCTCCACCGCGACCGCGGCGAGGGAGGCGAAGTGGGCGACGAGCCGTTCATCGTCGTCGTCGAAGTCGCCGCCGTCCGTCAGCGCGATGCAACCGAGGCAGCGGTCGCCCGCACGCACGATGGGGACGACGAGCGCGCTCTCGGCGGTCCGTCCGAGGATCCGCTCGGTTCCGATCGGCGGCGCGCTGCGGCCCGCGAGCGCGCAGGCCTCGCGACCGAGCCGCGTGAGATCCGCGGAGATCGCGACCTCGCCCGCGACGGTCGAAGCATCGAGGGGAACGAGCGGCTCCACGGGGCGCGCCGCGCCGACGATCTCCGCGGCGCGGAGCGCGTCGTCCTCCACGAGGAACACGACGCCCGCACGCGCACGCGCGAGCGTCACCGCCTCCTCGAGGATCATCCCGAGCAGGATGTCGAGATCCTGCACGCGCGCGAGCTCGCCCGAGATGCGCGCGATGCGCTCGAGCCTCTCGCGCTGCTCGTCCGCGTCGACGACGAGCTCCCGGTTCGCGGAGGCGAGCCGCACATTGGCCTCGTCGAGCAGCGCGTTCCGGCGCGCGAGGTCGCGCTCGGCGCGCTCGAGCGCGCGGTAGGCCTGGTTGCGCTCGCGCTGCGCGCGCGCCGCATCGGCGTGATGCACCACGCGCGCCACGAACTCCTGGGCGGGCGGCAGCTTCACCAGGTAGTCGTCGGCTCCGCGGGCGAACGCCTCCGCCTTCGTACCCGCATGCTCCTCCGCCGAAAGCACGACGACCGAGGTCTCGGCGAGTTCCTCGGCCCAGCGGTAGCGCTCGACGAGTTCGAGGCCGTCGCCGCCCGGCATGTTGATGTCCTGCAGGATCACCGCGGGGCGAAGGCGGCGCGCAGCGTCGAGCGCCGCGTCGGCGGTGGTGCACGCCTCGACCTGCGCTTCGGGCACGACCGCGAGCAGGCGCCGCACGCCCTCCGCGACGAGCGGCTGATCGTCGACGACGAGCACGGTGAAGGGCTGGCTGACGGTCAGCGGCGTCACGGCTCGAGCGTATCGGAAATCCCGCCGGTTCTGTCCGGGTTCGACTCCCCCGCCGCCTGTCCGCGTCGCCTGGGAATCCACCCCTCCGCGAGCCTCCAGCAGCGGTGGATCTTCCGGTTGCGGAAGTCCTCGGGCACCGATCGATGGCTGATCTCGTGCGCGCCGAATCCCGCGGGCACCTGCGACGGGTCGAACTCGAAGCTGCGCGAGTTGGTCGAGAAGAACACCTCGCCGCCGGGCGCGACGAACCGCGCGATCCACGCGAGCAGCATCGGATAGTCGCGGTCGATCGCGAAGCTGTCCGCCTTCATGCGCTTCGAGTTCGAGAAGGTCGGCGGATCGCACACGACGATGTCGTACCGTTCGCCATCCTGCGGCCCGGCCTCGAGCCACTGCAGGCAGTCGGCGTGGATGGCCGTATGGCCCGCGTCGAGCGCGAACCCGTTGAGCGCGAGGTTGCGTGCGTACCAGTCGAGGTAGGTGCGCGACATGTCGACGGTGGTCGTGCGCACCGCGCCGCCGGCGCGCGCATGCACGCTGAACGCACCCGTGTAGCTGAAGAGGTTGAGCACGCGCTTCCCCTGCGCGCGCTGCTGCACGGACAGGCGCGTCGGCCGATGGTCGAGGAAGAGGCCGACATCGAGGTAGTCGGAGAGGTTCACCTCGAACTTCAGGCCGTGCTCCTCGACGCTGCGGACGACCGCGCGCGAATCGAAGCGCTCGTACTGGTCGCGCCCGCCCTCGTCGGCGCGCTGGCGGCCGCGGTACTTGATGAAGAGGCGGTCGCGCGGGATGTTCAGGCCGGCGAGGATCTCGGCCTCGGCATCGATCCGGTAGTCGCGCTCCTTCTCGAGCGTGTCGTCCTTCGTCCGGTGGAAGAACCACGCGACCGCATCGCCACCGCCGCCCGGCGCGCCGTACCAGTCGACGATCATCGGGAACTCGGGGATGTCCTTCTCGTAGAGCCGGAAGCAGGAGATCCCCTGCTTCCGCGCCCACTTCGAGAGATGGCGCATCCGGTTGTCGAGTCGTTCGCCGAGCATCGGGGAAGCGTAGCGTGACGCCCGCGCCCGGTCAGGACGCGCGGCGGGAACGGGGCGTTCGCGGCGCGCTCAGGAAACGGCGGGAAGCTCGAAGCCCTTGCGGTACTCGCGGCGCACGATCGTCTCGGTGGCGTCCTTGCTGTTGGTGAAGGAGAGGCTCGCCTTGTCCCACATCAGCTCCTGCTGCGGGAAGCGCGCGGCCTTCGAGCAGAGCAGTCCCGCCTCGGCCATCTTCGCGGAGTAGGCGAAGGGCGACTGGACGAAGCCATCCGTCTTCCGGTTCGCGCCGCCGACGATCGCATCGACCCACGCGTGCCAGTGGTTGCGCGAGGTGATCTTGCCGAGGCCGTCGAGCGACTTCGAGTCGACCGCCTTCCCGTCGATCCAGACCTCGACCGGTCCTTCGGCACCGCAGCAGATCACGCCGCCCTCGCAGACGACGAGCGTGCCGATGTTCCCGAACTTCCCCTCGGGAAGCCCGAGCGCGGCGCGCGATGGCGCCTGCGCCTGGTCGGCGTAGTGCACGACGAAGCGGTCGTCCGCGAACAGACCGCGGTTGGGCTGCGACGAGATGTCGTAGGTGAGCGTCGAGCGCACGCCGCGCGCGTGGTAGAAGTCGCTCGGATCGAGCGTGTTCGCGAGGACCGACTTCGGCGACGGAAGGTCGTACGCGAAGTAGAGGATGTCGAGCAGGTGCGTGCACCAGTCGCCGAGCTGGCCCGTGCCGTAGTCCCACGACGAGCGCCACTGGAGACCGATGAGGCCGGGGCGGCACGGCGCATCCTGCGCGGCGCCGAGCCACAGCGGCCAGTCGATGTTCTCCGGCGGCTGGATCGGATCCTGCAGACCGCCGTACCAGAAGTAGCCACCGGTGCCTGCGCCCGGACCGGCGATCCAGACATGGGCCTCGATCGCCTTTCCGAGAAGGCCCCGCCGCAGGATGTCGACCGCGTGCTGCCGCGGCTCGGGACCCATGCGCTGGTTGCCCGTCTGCGTGACGAGCTTCGGACGCGCCGCGACGGCGGCCTCGATCGCGCTCACCTCGCTGAGCTGCTGCACGAGCGGCTTCTGGCCGTAGACATGCTTGTTCGCGCGCATCGCCCACAGGTCGATCACCGCGTGGTTGTGGTCGGGCGTGCAGACGACGACGGCGTCGAACCTGTCGCCGTGCTTGTCGAACGCCTCGCGGAAATCGCGGCAGGTGAACGCCTCGGGATGCTGCTTCGACACCTCGGCGAGCGCATTCGCATCGACATCGCAGAGTCCCGTGAACACGACATCGCCGTGCCTGGACAGCTGGTCGCGGTCGGCCGGCGCGATCGATCCCCCGACGCCGACCTGCAGGATCTGCAGCTTGCCGAGCCGACCCGACACGGCGCGCCGCGGCATCGGTGCGGCGAGCGCGAGCGCGGGCGAGTTGAGGATGTGCGTGGCGGCGACGCCGCCGGCGGTTGCGGCGGCGGTCTGGATGAGTTGGCGACGGGTCAGCATGCGGGCACGCTAGCGGGAGCCGTGCGCGCGCACAATCGGCGACGGTCGATTTCCCGCGCGCTACTCGGCCGCGATCGCCGCGCGCGTGAACAGCGTCCTCCGCGCCTTCGCGAGCTGGATGACCGCCACGCCCCCGAGCATCAGGATCGCCGCGTAGACCGTGCGCATTCCGATCGGCTCGCTGATGAGCGCCCAGCCGAGGATGATCGCAACAAGCGGATTCACATAGGCGTAGGTCGCCACGCGCGCCGCCGGCTGGTGGCGCAGCAGCCAGATGTAGGCCGTGAAGCCGCAGAGCGATCCGAACACGACGAGGTACCCCCACTCGAGCCAGGTCACGAGATCGGGCGGGTTCGAGGCGACGAGGCTCCACTCGTCGCCGGCGATGAACTCCTTGGGAACGCTGGCGAGAAGGAGCACCGCGCCGCCCGCGAGCATCTGCATGGCGGTCGCCACCAGCGGCGAATGCGCGCCGCCCGGCCGCTTCGACCACACGCTGCCGAGCGCCCAGCCGAGGGTCGCGACGAGCATCACGACGACCCCGAAGGTCGACACCGCCGTCGTTCCGCCGATGTCGCCGAACTTCAGCACCACGACTCCTGCGATTCCCATGGCGATGCCGAGCCACACGACCTTGCCCGGACGCTGATGCGAGCGGTGCATCAGGGTGTCGAGCCCGACGAGCCAGAGGGGCGTGACCGCGGTCATGAGGGCGACGATGCCCGAGTCGACCGTCTTGGTCGCAATGGCGACTCCACCGTTCCCGAGGAGCATGAGGCAGGTTCCGACGACGGCGGCGTTCGCCCACGATCGCGCGGAGAAGTCCCCGCGCCGCATGTCGCCGCGCCAGCGCGCGATCAGCAGGAGCAGCGCACCCGCCGTGAGGAAGCGCGTGCCCGCCATCACGAACGCGCCGTGCTGCGACACGAGCTTGATCGCGAGGTAGGTCGAGCCCCAGATCAGGTAGACCGCGGCGTAGGCGAGTGCGGTGCGGAGTCCGCCAGGCGCGTGCGTGGCGGACTCGCTCATGCGTTACCCCTGCACCCTTGCGGCGCTCTCGACGGCGAAGTACTTCGCCTCGGGATGGTGGACGACGATGGCGCTCGTCGACTGCTCCGGCACGATCTGCCAGTTCTCGGTAAGCACGCAGCCGATCCGCTCGGGACGGATCAGGCGGAAGAGCTTCTCCTGGTCGCTCATGTCCGGGCACGCCGGATAGCCGAAGCTGTAGCGCGAGCCACGGTACTGCTGCGTGAACAGCCTGCGGATCTCAGGGCTGTCCTCGTGCCCGATCCCGAGCTCCGCGCGCATGCGCTTGTGCCAGAGTTCCGCGAGCGCCTCGGCACACTCGACGCCGAAGCCATGCAGGTAGAGGTACTCGGTGTAATCGTTGCGTTCGAAGAGCTGCCTCGCGCGGTGGCTCGCCTCGGTGCCGACGGTGACGCACTGGAAGCCGACCACATCCTTCTCGCCGCTCGAGAGGGGACGGAAGAAGTCGCTGATGCAGAGGCGCTCGCGCGAGGACTGCCGCGGAAAGCGGAAGCGCTCGATCTCGCGGTCGTGGTCCTTCGGATCGAACACCACGAGGTCGTCGCCGTCGGCGTTCGCGGGGAAGTAGCCGTAGACGACCTGCGGGCGGAGGATGCGCTCCTCGCGGCACTGCCGCGCGAGGCGCTCGAACACCGGCCGCGCCTTCTCGTCGATGAAGCGCGCGTACTCGGCGTCCGACATGTCGCCCCTCTTGAGCCCCCACTGCCCGCGGAAGAGCGCGACCTCGTTGATGTAGGGGTAGACCTGCTCGAGCGGGATGTCCTCGACGAGGCGGTCGCCGAGGAAAGGCGCCCGCGGCAGCTCGAGCGAGGTCGAGACGGCCGAGCGCGCGCGCAGCTCGACGACGGGCGCCGCCGCGCGCGCCTTCGCGACCTTCGAGTCGACCTCCTCGCGCTTGGCGAGACGGGCGTCGATCTCGGCATCGATCCTCGCGAGCGACTTCGACGCGAGCGCGTCGCAGACGGAGAGCCCCTCGAACGCATCGCGTCCGTAGTAGAGCGGGCCCTTGTAGATCGATCGCAGGTGGCTCTCGCAGTAGTGGCGCGTGAGCGCGGCGCCGCCGAGGATGACCGGCACGGTGATGCCGAGCCGGTTCATCTCGTGCAGGTTCTCCTCCATGATCGCGACGCTCTTCACGAGCAGTCCGCTCATGCCGATCGCGTCGGCGCCGGTCCTCCGCCATGCATCGAGGATCGACTGCAGCGGCTGCTTGATGCCGATGTTGTGGATCTCGAAGCCGTTGTTCGAGAGGATGATGTCGACGAGGTTCTTGCCGATGTCGTGGACATCGCCCGCGACGGTCGCGAGTACGATGCTCGCCTTCTTGCCGGCTCCGGCCTCGGCCTTCGGCATGTGGGGCTCGAGGATCGCGACCGCCTTCTTCATCACCGCCGCCGACTGGAGCACGAACGGCAGCTGCATCTGCCCCGAGCCGAAGAGCTCGCCCACGGTCTTCATGCCCGCGAGCAGGTGGTCGTTGATGATCGCGAGCGGCGGGTACTTCTCCATCGCGAGCGCGAGCGACGCGTCGAGGCCGTTGTCCTCGCCGTCGATGATGTGGCGCTGCAGCCGCTCCTCGATGGGAAGGTCGACGAGCGACTTCCGCGCGGTCGTGTCCTCCATGCCGTCGGGGAAGAGCGAGATGAAGTGGAGCAGTGGATCGAAGTTCTCCGGCTTGCCCGCGGGGCGCTCGGCGCCGCGCTTGTCGAAGATGAGCCATTCCGCCGCTTCCCAGTGCTCGGGCGCGATGCGGTTGCGCGGCATGATCTTCGACGCATGCACGATCGCGGCGGTCAGCCCGCGGTCGCGCGCGTGCTGCAGGAACACGCTGTTGAGCACGGCGCGCGCGGCGGGCTTGAGGCCGAACGAGATGTTCGAGAGGCCGAGGATGATGCCGCACCGCGGGAAGCGGGCGCTGATCGCGGCGATGCCGTCGAGGGTCTCGAGGCCGAGACGGCGGTCGTCGTCGTTTCCGGTCGCGATCGTGAAGGTCAGCGGGTCGAAGAGGATGTCCTCCTCGGGAAGCCCCCACTTGCGCGTGTAGAGGTCGTGGATGCGCTCGGCGATCTCGAGCTTTCTCGCACAGGTCTTCGCCATGCCCGCCTGCTGGTCCTCGTCGATCGTGAGCGCGACGCAGGCGGCGCCGTACTTCGCGAGCAGCGGGCAGATGCGGTTGAGCCGCTCCTCGCCGTCCTCGAGGTTGATCGAGTTCACGATCGCCTTGCCGCCGTGCCGCTTCAGGCCCTCCTCGATCACGACCGGATCGGTCGAGTCGAACATGATCGGCGCGTTGACCTGGCGGACATAGCGCGCAGCGACCTCGGCCATGTCGTTCGGCCCGTTGCGACCGACGAAGTCGACGCACACATCGAGCACCTGGCCACCGTCGCGGATCTCCTCGCGCGCCATCGAGACGAGCCCGTCGTAGTCGCCCTCGTCGAGCAACCGCTTGAACTTGCGCGAGCCGTTCGCGTTCGTGCGCTCGGCGACGATGAGGAACGAGTTCTCCTGCGCGAACTCGACGAATCCGTACAGGCTCGAGCAGCCGGGCGCCTGCGGGGCGACGGCGCGCTGCCTGCGCGCGCCCGCGAGGCCGAGTTCCTCCACCAGACCGCGCAGCTCGCGGATGTGGTCGGGCGTCGTGCCGCAGCATCCTCCGACGGAGTTCACGCCGAACTCCTCGAGGAAGCGGCGCATCGCATCGCGGAACGGCCGCGCGCCGAGCGGATACTCGGTGCGTCCGTCGACGAGCACGGGGAGTCCCGCGTTCGGCAGCACGCTGATCGCGCGGTCCCAGTGCTTCGCGATGTAGGCGACATGCTCGGCCATCTCGACGGGGCCCGTCGCGCAGTTGAGGCCGAGCGACGCGATCGGATACGGCCGGAGCGCGTTGACGACCGCGGCGATGTCCGAGCCGAGGAGCATGGTGCCGGTCGTCTCGATCGTCACGCTCGAGAAGATCGCGCGGTCCTCCGGCGTGAGGCCGGCCTCCCTGAGCGCGTCGATGCACGCGTTGATCGCGATCTTCTGCTGCAGGAGATCCTGCGAGGTCTCGATCATGAAGCCGTCGATGCCGCCCGCGATCAGGCCGCGCGCCTGCTCGAGGTAGCTCGCGTGCATCTCCTCCCACGAGGTCTGCCCGAGCGAGACGAGCTTCGTGCCGGGACCCATCGAGCCGATCGCGAAGCGCGGTCGGTCGGCGGTCTCGAACTTCGCGCACGCGGCGCGCGCCACCTCGGCCGCGCGCCGGTTGAGATCGAAGGTCCACGACGCGAGCTCCTCGTCGAACTCGCGGCCCACCAGGATGTTCGCGCCGAAGCTGTCGGTCTCGACGATGTCGGCGCCGGCGGCGAGGTAGTTCTCGTGGATGCGCTGGATGATGTCGGGCCGCGAGCGCACCAGGATGTCGGTGCAGTTGTCGCGCCCGAGGTAGTCGGCGGGCGTGCAGTCGGCGCAGGCGTGGATCTGCGTCCCCATGCCTCCGTCGAAGACGAGGGTGCGTGATTCGAGTGCCTTCAGCAGCGAGCGCGACTTGGTTCCTGGCATGGAACGGGAAGGATACGAGCACGCGCACAAGTGTTCAACCATTCATCCGGATGAACGGATGGAACTTTGATGCAGCAGCGGGCCCTTCCGATCCGTACGATCCCCCTGTCGGCGGAGGTCGCGCACAAGCGGCCTGTACAGCATGCCGGGGGTCCGGACGAGCCACGCACGATGCGCAACACGATCCCCGCCCTCCCACCTCACGCCGAGCCGATGTTCGCACGCTGCGCCCGAAGCCTCGGCGCCTCGCTCGCGCTCGCGCTCACGCTCGCGCTCGGTCCGTCGGGCTGCAGCACTCCCGCCGCCACCACCGGCCCCGCCCGCACCACGACCGGCGCCAACCTCGCCGCGGCACCCGCGATCCGTCCCGCCGAGACATTCGACGCGGTGTGGACGACCGTGCGCGACGAGCACTTCGATGTGACGCTGAACGGCGTCGACTGGGACGCCGTGCGCGACGAACTCAGGCCACGCGCCGAGCGTGCGTCGAGTGCAGCCGAACTGCGCGCCGTCCTCGGCGACATGCTCGGGCGGCTCGGACAGAGCCACTTCGCGATCATTCCCGCGGAACCCGCCGAACGCGCGGAAGCCGCAGGCACGCCTGCCCGCGTCGCCGCCACGACCGATGCGGTCAAGACGGCCGATGCGACCACCGGCGCGGCTCCGAGCGCTCCGGCGGACGCCGCGCGTGCCGCCGACGCGACCTCGAGCACTCCCGGCATCGCGGGCATCGACATCGCGCTCGTCGAGGGCGAACCGACCGTGCTGCGCGTCACGCCCGACCTCGCGGGCGACCGTGCCGGGGTGCTCGTCGGCTGGCGGCTCGTCTCGGTCGACGGAAGGCGCGTCGACGCCCTGCTCGCCCCGATCCGCGCCGAGCTCGAGGCGGAAATCCTCGCGGGGGATGACGACTCGCCGCGCGCACGGCAGCTGCGCGGCTCGCTGGCCTTCGCCGGCAGCGAGATGCTCTCCGGCATGGCGGGCGAGCGGCTCGAGGCAGTGTTCGCCGACGCGTCCGGCGGCGAGCAGCGCGTCGCGATCGAGCTCGAGCCCGCGCCACTCGGCACCACGAAGTTCGGCAACCTTCCGCCGTTCCCCGTCGAGGTCGAGTCGCGCATCGTGGAGCTCTCGGTCGAGGGCGCCGAACCCGGCGCGCCGAAGCCGATCCGGATCGGCGTGCTGTCCTTCAACATCTGGATGATCGGTGCGTCCGACGCGATCGACCGCGCCGTCGACTCGATGCGCGGCTGCGACGGCATCGTGCTCGATCTCCGCGGGAATCCCGGCGGCGTCGGCGCGATGTCGATGGGCGTCGCGGGTCACTTCCTGCGCGAGCCCGCGAGCCTCGGGTCGATGTTCGGCCGCGAGAGCGTGCTCGAGTTCCGCGCATCGCCGCGCAAGGTCTCCGCCGCGGGCAAGCGCGTGCGCCCGTACGCGACGCGGCCGCTCGCGATCCTCCTCGACGGCCGCAGCGCGAGCACCACCGAGGTATTCGCCGCAGGGCTGCAGGACATCGGTCGCGCCCGCGTGTTCGGCGAGACATCCGCGGGCATGGCGCTGCCCGCGCAGGCGAAGGAACTTCCCAACGGCGATGTGCTGCTGCACGCGGTCGC
>JBEAQW010000037.1:0-3551 GCA_041163725.1 Planctomycetota bacterium | reverse complement strand
TTGCCGTAGAGCTCGTACTTGACGAGGCTGCCCGACTCGGTGCGAACGGTCGAGTAGTTGGTGAAGGTCGCCGAAGCGATACCCGACACAGCGAGGCCAGCGAAGGCCGCAATCATTCCAGTCTTCATTTGATGTAACTCCCAATTCCTTTGGCAGCACCCTTTGAGGTTGGGTACAGCACTCTCCCTGTAGGACCAGCA
The DNA here is from genome assembly GCA_041163725.1 of Planctomycetota bacterium. Lineage (GTDB taxonomy): Bacteria > Planctomycetota > Phycisphaerae > Phycisphaerales > SM1A02 > QWPT01. The sequence goes on along the minus strand of JBEAQW010000037.1, from coordinate 3,351 downwards.
GCCCCTCGCCGCTAGTCATCCCTCGGAGGTGAACATAGATCAGAAAGATCCCCTGTCAAGGAATGTGGAGTGAAGATCGCGTTTCGTCTGCAGAGGGTCGAAGTTCTCGGCCACTGGACGATAGAACGGCGATTTCAGCGCGGAATCGAAACAACATCCGCGCCCGAAAGCAGTTGCGCCTGAAGCAGCAGCGGCGCCGAGCCGGTGATGCGAACGCGGTGGATGGTGCCGCGCAGGGCGTTGGCTCCCGCCCCTTCATCGAGCGGCATGTCCGCGAGATCGATCGCGACGATGAGATCTCCCATCGTGCGTCCGATCGCCTGGCGCCGTGCGCGTGCCGGCGACGGAGCGCGTCGACGCTCCCATCGCACCTCGACGCGCTTCGATGCCGGATGCGCATGCGCATCGTCGGTGCCGCCCGCGATGGGCAGCGAGACGGCTCCCGCGCGCGAGGCATTCTCGTTCGTGGCGTCCGCCGCAGCACCGGTCTCGCGGATCTCGTCGATGAGCACATCGACCTCGCGCCCGATCCAGGCGGCGTGCACCTTCGCGCTCACCTCGGTCTGGATGTCGAGCAGCAGGTTGTTCCGCAGCTTCTTCACCTCGTTCGGGACATCGTCCTCGAAGCGGTCGATCGCCACGGTGCCGGGGCGGGGCGAGTACTTGAAGATGAAGTTGTTCTTGAAGGGCACCGACCGCACGAGCGACACCGTCTCCTCGAACTCGGCGTCGGTCTCCGTGGGGAATCCCACGATGATGTCGCCGGCGATCGTGCAGTCGGGAAGGCGGGTCGTGATCCGCTCGATGAACTCGAGGTACTCCTCGCGGGTGTAGCCGCGGTTCATCGCCTTGAGCACGCGGTTCGACCCCGACTGGGCGGGGGCGTGGATGTAGCGGCAGATCCGCGGACACGCGGCCATCACATCGAGCACATCGTCGCCGAAGTCGCGCGGATAGCTCGTCACGAAGCGCAGCCGCTTCAGGTCCGGCACCTCGTCGTGGATCCGCTCGAGCAGCCGGGCAAAGGTCGTGACGCGTTCGCCCGCGGGAATCGGAGCGCGGAAAGCGGCGAGTCCAGGCCCGACCTGCGGCTGCTCGCGCCCGTCGGCGCCGACCGCGACACCGTGGGTGTAGCGGTAGTGGTTGACGGTCTGGCCGAGGAGCGTGATCTCGAGCACCCCCGCGTCGACGAGGCGCTTGCACTCGTCCACGATCGCGTCGGGCGGCCTGTGGATCTCCGCACCGCGCGTGTTCGGCACCACGCAGTAGGTGCAGAACTTGTTGCAGCCGCGGGTGATGCGCACATAGGCCGAGCGCCGGTCGGCGCCTGCCGAGTCGGGCTCGAAGGCGCGCGACAGATCGAGGAGCTCGAGGTGGTCGTCCGCAGCGGCGAGGGTGGCCGAGCGCCGGCTCTTGCTGCCGGCGAGCGCCACGCGCTCCTCCCGGGCCGCGCTCTCGGTGCGGCGAACATTGTCGATCAGTGCGGGGAGGCGGTCGAGCTCGCCCGGGCCGCACAGGAGGTCGACCTGCGGGAAGCGGCGGAGCATGTCGACGCCGTCGCGCTCGGCCATGCAGCCGAGGACCCCGAGGATCACCTGCTCGCCCGCCTTCTTCCGCATCCCGACGAGCCCGAGGCGCGAGTAGGCCTTGTTCTCCGCCTGCTCGCGTACCGAGCAGGTGTTGTAGAGCACGACATCGGCCTTGGTGAAGTCGTCGATGAACCGATAGCCGAGCGAGCGGAGATGCCCGCGCACGAGCTCGCTGTCGAGCTCGTTCATCTGGCATCCGAAGGTCTCGAGGTAGACGGTGGGGCCGCTGGTCATCGCAGTCCCACAGCGTAGCCGATCAACCGATCGCCGCGCATCGGCGTGGGCCGGTCGGGGCCCGCGCCGCGGTCGCGGACTTCTCCACCGCCGACGCCCGGCTTGCCGATAAACCGCGTCATGCTCCGCATGTCGCATGGCGTGATCCTGTCGATGCTCGCGCTCCTGGTGATCGGGATCGTGATGGTCAACTCGGCCGGTCTCGATGTCCCGCCCGACGAGGCGCTCGTCAAGGCCGGGGCGATCAGCCGCGACACCTACGAGCGGGCGGTGGCCCGCTACCAGCCGATCGAGTTCGGGTCGGTATTCCTTGGACGAACCACCGTGCTCGCGGCGGTCGCCATGTTCATGGTCTGGCTCGGGTCGCGGTTCGATGTCGAACGCTTCATCACGGCGCGCGGCGCGCGGTCGTGGATCCCCTGGATCCTCGGTGGCATCGTGGTCACGCTCGTCCTCACGCAGGTTCCGGTCGTCGGCCGCGAGGTCAACGGCAGCGCGCGCTGGATCGGACCCGCGAGTCTCGGCTTCCAACCGAGCGAGTTCGCGAAGTGGGGCATGCTGATCGTGGTGTCGTGGTTCTGCGTGCGGCATGTCGACCGGCTGCAGTCGTTCACCCGCGGCTTCCTTCCCGCGCTCGGCGTGATCGCGTTCGTGTGCGCGCTGATCGGCAAGGAGGACCTTGGCACGGCGGCGCTCGTGTTCGGCAGCTGCACCGCGCTCCTGATGATCGGTGGCATGAAGTGGTGGTATGTGATGGGCCTGCTGCCGGTCGGCGCGATGGGCGCGTGGCTCGCGATCAAGCTCGAGTCGTACCGCATGGCGCGACTGACGGCGTACATGGATCCGTGGGCGGATGCGCAGGGAACGGGCTACCACACGATCCAGTCGCTTAGTGCGATCGCGGGCGGCGGATTCTGGGGCAGGGGCATCGGCAACAGCCTGCAGAAGTTCGGCTATCTGCCCGAGGACACGACCGACTTCGTGTTCGCGATCATCTGCGAGGAGCTCGGGGTGATGGGTGCGCTGCTGGTCGCGGTGCTCTTCGCGTCGCTGCTGCTGTGCGGACTCTCGATCGTGATGCGCGGCGCGCGGCTGCGCGACGCCGACGCGATCGTGCCGCCGTTCTCGCGGCTGCTCGGAACCGGCGTGCTGCTCACCATCGGCATGCAGGTGCTCATCAATCTGCTCGTCGTGACCGGGCTTGCGCCGACGAAGGGCATCGCGCTGCCGTTCATCTCCTCGGGTGGCTCGGGATGGGTGATGACCGGCCTCGCCGTCGGCATGCTCGTCTCGATCGAGCGCTATTCCCTGCGGCGCGAGCGCGAAATCGGTGTGGACTCGGAGGTTCCCGCGGATGAATCCGACGCTGCTGCGGTCGGGGCGTCCATCGAGTCGGCGGAGGCCGGCGGAGCCGAAGGCGTCGCCACCGCATGAGCACGGAGAGCATCGTTCTTGCGGGAGGCGGAACGGGCGGGCACATCTCGCCCGGGCTCGCGATCGCCGAGCGGGTCGAGGAGATCGCGCCGAG
>JBEAQW010000036.1:0-7626 GCA_041163725.1 Planctomycetota bacterium | reverse complement strand
CGTCGAAGGTGGTCTGCGCGACCCCGCGCGCACCGTGTTCGTCGGAGCGCGCGACATCGATCCAGAGGAGCGGGAGATCGTGGCACGGCTTGGCTGCCGCGTATTCACGCCTGACGAGATTCGCGCGCGTGGCGCGCGGGAGGTCGCGCGCGAGGCACTCGCGATCGCAGGCGGCATCGACGGGCGTGTCAGCGTGAGCTTCGATCTCGACAGCCTCGATCCGAGCATCGCGCCGGGCGTCGACTGCCTCGTCGCGGGCGGACTGCAGTGGAGCGAGGCGGAGCCGCTGCTGCGGAAGATCGGCGCGCATGCAGGCGTCGTCGCGGTCGAGGTCGTCGAGGTGAATCCGACCGCCGATGTGGAGGCCCGCACCGCGTCGCTCGCCGTCGAGGCGGCCCGGCTCCTTCTCGGAGCTTGACCGTCACGGGATGATGCCGGCGAGCCCGAGCACTGTCGCCGCGAGGTTGAACGCGCCGTGCAGGAGCACCGCCGCGACGATGAACGGCGCCGCAAGCGACACGCGCGGCGCAAGCCTCCGCGTCATCGCATCGCGCCAGACGCGCGCCGCCCCGAGCGCGGCGATCGACGATGCGATCGCATGCATCGGCGCCGTTGCCAGCCAGCGGTAGGGCGCGATCTCGGCCGCCTTGTCGGGAAAGTAGACCTCGAGGTAGAGGATGTTCTCGATCACGCCGAACATCGCGCCCGCCGCGAAGCCCGTCAGGACGATCGCGACGCCACTCGGAAGCAGCCACGGACGCCGTTCCGCGAACCAGAGCAGGAGTGCGACCTTCCCGACCTCCTCGATCAGTGGCCCCGTCACGATGACCAGGAAGTAGCCCGCGCCGGATCCGCCTCCGAGCGTCGTCCAGAACGCACCGAATACGCCGAAGGGCCCTGCAACGACGACGAGCAGCACGACCGTCAGGTACTTCATCCAGAGCGGTGTCGCGGCAAGTCGGTCCGCGAGCAGGTCGCCGTAACCGGCGATTCCCCGGAGTTCGTCGCCTTTCCACGCGACCGCGGGTTCGTCGCGCACCGAGCACTCGGGGTCGTCGCGCACGAAGCCGTCCACGACCTCGCCCGCGCGCGCAGGTTCCTCCGAGAGCGCGTCCGCCGATCCATGATCGAGCGGTCTGCTCCGCATGTGCGGCTCGGACCAGATGCTCGGGTCATGTCCGCGTGGGTCGGTCGACATCGCGTGTGGCTATCCGATCAGCGCCGTTCCGTACGCCACGACCTCGGCCATGGGCGGGCTCTTCGATCCGATCCCGCCGATGTTGCTGGTCTCGTAGCGCACATTGACGACCGTGGTCGCGCCCTGCGCGCGCGCGGACTCGAGCATGCGGCAGAGCGCCTCGCGGCGCGCGCGCTCGAGCATGCGTTCGTACGAGCGGATCTCGCCACCGATCAGCTTCTTCAGGCCGGCGACCAGCGTCTTGAAGTAGTCGCTGCCGATGACGACCGATCCGCTCACGAGGCGGCCGGATGTCGCGGGGTGTCCGGCGGGCGCGCGTCGGAGGTTCGTCGCGATCATCGATCGAAGCGCCTCCTCGCGTTGGGCGAGGCTTCGCAGATGCGAGTACTCGACCGACTTGCCGACCACGAGGCCGAGCGCGGCGAGGAAGAGCGGAAGGCCGCAGTTGCAGAGGAGTCCGACGATCGCTTCCAAGGTGAAGTCTCCGTGCGTCTCGGATCGGCGCGTCACGCGCCGATGCGCTGCAGCTTGACCGCGGTTCCATACGCGTAGAGCTCGGCCGCGCCCTGCGTGACCGCGCTCGTGCTGAAGCGCACGTTCACGATCGCGTCCGCGCCGAGCTGCTGGGCCTGCGCCATCATGCGCTCGACGGCCTCGCGCCTCGCCTCGGTGAGCAGCTCGGTGTAGCCCTTGAGCTCGCCGCCGACGAGGTTCTTCAGGCCGGCGGCGATATCGCGGCCGACATGCTTCGCGCGGATCGTGTTGCCCTGCACGAGCCCGCATAGCGCGGTGATCTCGTGGCCCGGAACCGTCTCGGTGTTGACGATGATCATGGGGTCTCCTTGAACCGTTCGGTCCGTAGGCTAGCGCATGGCGTTGGCTTCGCAACGCCCGCGGGCGAAGCGGCGGCGTGAATCGCAGCCTCCGAGGTTCACGGATGCAGCGGAAGCGGCGACGGCGCCTCGAATCGCACCTCCGCGCCCGTCGCGGGGTGACGGAAGGCGAGCGTCCGCGCATGGAGGCAGAGTCGCGCGCGGGCACGGTGCGCGCGCTCGCCGGCGTAGAGTTCATCGCCGAGGATCGGATGCCCGATCGCAAGCATGTGGACGCGCAACTGGTGGCTCCGCCCGGTGCGGGGCAGCAGGCGCACGCGCGTCCACGGGGAACCGTCGGAATCGGCCGAGCGCTCGAGCACTTCGAAATCCGTCACGCTCGGCTTCCCCTCGGTCGGATGCACGATCTGCCGCGCGCTGCCGAGCGCCTCCTTCCGGAGCGGAAGGTCGATCGTGCCGCGGTCCTCGGCGATATGCCCTGCGACGAGCGCCTCGTAGGTCTTGTGGACCTCGCGCGCCTCGAAGGCCATCGAAAGCGCGCGGTGCGTGGCCGCGTCGCGCGCGAGCACGATCACCCCCGAGGTGTCGCGGTCGAGCCGGTGCACGATGCGTGCGCCGGGATGGTCGCGCTGCAATCGCGAGACGAGACAATCGGCCTTCTCCGGGCCGATTCCCGGCACCGAGAGCAGGCCCGACGCCTTGTCGCACACCAGTAGGAACTCGTCGGCGAAGAGGATGGAGTAGCCGGGCTCGGTCACGGGACGGGCTACACTAACCGCCCCATGCCGATCCGTACCCTCGTCGCGTCGACCCTTCTCGCAACCATCGCGGCCACGCCGTTCGCGTGCGCGCCGGACCAGGGCCGCCCGGGCGTCGAACCTGCGGCGGTCGCGAAGGTCTCCGGCGGCAAGTCGGACGAACGGGAGCCGGGCGTGACCGACGCCCGCCAGATCACCTTCCCCGACCGCTTCATCAAGGCGGGCGAAGCGTACTTCTCGCCCGACATGCGGCAGATCGTCTTCCAGGCGATCGAAGTGCCCGCGGAAGGTGTCGAGGCCGAGGACTTCTACGCGATGTTCGTGTGCGATGTCGTCACCGGCGCCGGCGGCGCGATCACCGGCGTGACCAACATCCGCCGCGTTTCGCCGAAGGGAAGCGCGAACACCTGCGGCTGGTTCCATCCGACGAAGCCCGGCACCGTGCTCTTCGCGTCGACGATCGGCGCGCCGACCGCCGAGAACACGCCTGGCTACCAGCGCGGCACCTCGCGCTACCGCTGGGCGTTCCCGCCCGAGACGCGCATCGTCGAGGTCGATCTCGCGAAGGCCGACGGTTCCGCCGAATCGCTGAAGGTCCTCGAGGGCGACGGCAAGGCGTATGTCGCCGAGGGCAGCTACTCGGCCGACGGGCGTCACCTTCTCTTCTGCTCGCTCGAGTCCGGAGACGGTGACCTCTACATCCACGACCTCAAGACCGGCGCACGCCGCGCGATCGTCTCCGCGCCGGGCTACGACGGCGGCCCGTTCTTCTCGCCCGATGGAAAGCGGATCTGCTACCGCTCGGACCGCAACCGCGACAACCTGCTGCAGGTGTTCGTCGCCGACCTCGCGTTCGACGCGGACGGATCGATCACGGGCATCGTGAACGAGACGCAGCTCACCTCGAACGAGCATGTGAACTGGTGTCCGTTCTTCCGCCCCGACGGGAAGACCCTGATCTACGCGACGAGCGAGATCGGTCACCGCAACTACGAGGTGTTCGAGATCGTGCTTCCCGCATCGATGGACGAGGTGCCCGTCCGCCGTCGCGTCACCGAGGCCGAGGGAGCCGATGTGCTGCCGGTGTTCTCCTCCGATGGAAAGTGGATGCTCTGGACGGGCCAGCGCCACGAGGGGCGCTCGAGCCAGCTCTATGTCGGCCGCTATGTCGACCAGGGTTCCGTGAAGTGATCTGAAGGCCCGGTGCGCGATGCTCTCGCCGATCTCCGAACGCCGCTACCTGATCCCGTTCCGCTCGCAGCTGCTGCCGGCGATCTTCGCCGACACGCTCGTGATCGGTTCCGGTGTCGCCGGTCTGCGCGCGGCGCTCGAGGCGGCGCAGCACGGCGAGGTGATCGTCGTCGCGAAGGATGAACTCGCGAAGTCGAACACCGCGTGGGCGCAGGGAGGCATCGCCGCCGTTCTCTCGGACGACGACACGCACGACGAGCATGTCGCCGACACGCTCGCCGCCGGCGCCGGCCTCTGCGACGAGGACACGGTCCGCACGCTCGTCGAGGAGGGGCCCGGCGAGGTCGAGCGGCTCGTCGAACTCGGGATGCGGCTCGACCGCGACGAGGAGGGGGGGCTTGCGCTCGCGCGCGAGGGTGGGCACGCGCGCCGCCGCATCGTCCACACCGACGGCGATGCGACGGGGCGCGAACTCGCGCGGACGCTCATCGAAGCGTGCCGCGCGCATCCCCGCATCCGCCTCTTCGAGCGCTGCTTCGCACTCGATCTCCTCACCTCGGGGAGCGCACTGCGGGGGCAGGACCGCGTGCTCGGCGCCATCACGCATCATCCGAAGTACGGACTGCAGATCATGTGGGCGCGCGCGACGGTGCTGGGTGCGGGCGGCATCGGCCAGCTTTGGCGCGAGACGACCAACTCGCGCATCGCGACCGGCGATGGGATCGCGATGGCGTGGCGGGCCGGCGCGGGCGTCGCGGACCTCGAGTTCGTGCAGTTCCATCCGACCGCGCTCTATGTCGCGGGCGCCGGTCGTTCGCTCATCAGCGAGGCGGTGCGCGGCGAGGGCGCACGGCTCGTCGACCGCGCCGGGCGACGCTTCATGGAGGGCCGGCATCCGCTTGCGGAACTCGCGCCGCGCGATGTCGTCAGCAGGGGGATCGTCGAACATCTCGCGCAGACGCAGGAGCCCAATGTGTTCCTCGATGCGCGGCATCTCGGCTCCGCCGGCTTCCAAGCGCGCTTTCCCGGGCTGCACGAGCTGCTCGTCGGCTACGGGCTCGATCCCGGCGTCGCGCTGATTCCCGTGATGCCCGCGGCGCACTATTCGATCGGAGGCGTCCGCGCGGATCTCGACGGAAGGACGGGTGTCCCCGGGCTCTTCGCCGTCGGAGAGGCCGCGTGCAACGGGCTGCATGGCGCGAACCGGCTCGCTTCGAACTCGCTTCTCGAGGGCCTCGTGTTCGGTCGGCGCGCCGGCCTCGCGGCCGCTTCCGCCGACGGCGCGACGCGCGGCGATATCCGCGTCAACAGCGACATCCGCCCGAGCGACAAGGGCGAGCTCGATCTCGTCGATGTCCGCTCGAGCCTGCGCAGCGCGATGTGGAGGAATGTCGGCATCGTGCGCACGGGGAACCGGCTTGCCGATGCGCTCGACATGATCCACTTCTGGTGCCGCTACTCGCTCGACAAGATCTTCGACGATACGGCGGGTTGGGAGACGCAGAACATGCTCACCTGCGCGGCGCTCGTCGCCGCCGCCGCGCGCGCGCGCGAGGAATCGCGCGGCACGCACGCGCGGAGTGACTTTCCCGCGGCGAGCCCCGACGGCGTCGCGCATCGCCTGTTCCGCGTCGGCGAGGAGGCCGTGCTCGTGCCCGTCTCCGGCTCGTCTCGCGCTCCGGCGGTGCTCGCGCCATGATGGGCGCAGCGCCGGTACCGCGCGTCGGCGTGCGGGCGCTGCTCGCGTCGGTGTGCATCGCCGGCATCCTGCTTGCGGCATGCGGTCCGCGCGTCGAGTACCGCGTCCGTCCGGGCTTCGCGACCAGGCAGGATGTTCCTGACGAGATCGTGCTCGAGGACGGCACGATCGTCCGCTACCTCGAGCTCGGCGAGTATCTCGCCATGAAGAGGCAGCAGGAGGGCGGAGGCCGGGTGGTCGCCTCGGGCGATCCACAGTCGCCCGCCCGCCGGCCGTTCAGCATGTGGGATGAGCTCGAGGACGGCACGGTGCGCATGGCCGCCGAACGCAACGACCAGGTCGTCGTCGTCGCGATGCGTGCCTTCCGCGAGGAGCGCTACGGCGAGCTCTGGGATCAGATGGTCGCGCGCGGAGTCCGCGAGCGAGCCGCGCGCGAGGGCGAGCCCCCCATGGGCCCCGAGAGGGCGCGCGAGCGCTTCATCGAGTGGTGTGCGAAGTGGCGGACCGAGGTGATGACCCTGCTCAACCGCATGAGCTTCGCGTTCAGTTCGAACTCGGTGGTGTTCGATCCGCTCGGCGGCGGAGCGGTACGCATGCGCCTCGCGCCGCAGATCAAGGGCGACTTCCGGTTCCGCGCGGTCGAGGTGTACGCCGAGAGCACGCCCGATGGGACGCGCTGCTTTCTGGTCGGGATCAAGTAGCGGGCGCGCCACGGGTCACGCGTCCTCCCTCCGATTTGCGAACGGCATGGTGCAAAAGACATCGCGCGGCCTTGCGGCCGCGCGATGGTGTGGTGTTGCGATCACGGTCCTCAGCCCGCGGCTTCCGCGGCGGTCGAAGGCGTGGATGGCTCGGTCGGCCCATCGCCGTCGCCGCCATCGTCGCCACCGCCACCACCACCGTCGCCGGAGCGGACGGCCTTGAAGGTGAGGTGGTCCTTGCCCTCGTCGCGGGTGACCTGGATCTCGTCGCCGGACTTGAACTCGCCCATGAGCAGGTTCTCCGCCAGCGGATCCTCGATGTACTGGCCGAGCGCGCGGCGCAGCGGACGCGCACCGAAGTCGGGGTTGTACCCCTTGTCGATGAGGAAGTCCTTCGCGGCTCCGTCGAGCTCCATCTTCATGCCCTTCTCGCCGAGGCGCTTGCGCACCTTGGAGAGCTCGTACTCGATGATGGTGACCAGGTCCTCCTTCACGAGCGGACGGAACACCACCACCTCGTCGAGACGGTTGATGAACTCCGGTCGGAAGAACTTCTCGATCTCACCCATCAGGGCCTTGCGCATGCGGTCGTAGTCGATGACCTCGGTGCGCTTGCCGAACCCGAAGCTCGAGCCGCCCTTGATCACGTCGGCGCCGAGGTTCGAGGTCATGATGAGGATGACGTTCTTGAAGTCGACATGGCGGCCGAAGCTGTCGGTGAGTCGGCCCTCCTCCATGATCTGGAGGAGCATGTTGAAGACATCCGGGTGCGCCTTCTCGACCTCGTCGAGCAGCACGACCGCGTAGGGACGACGGCGGATGCGCTCGGTGAGCTGGCCACCCTCTTCGTATCCCACGTAGCCCGGAGGTGCGCCGACGAGTCGGCTCACGTTGTGCTTCTCCATGTACTCCGACATGTCGAGGTAGATCAGCGCGTCGGGGTCTCCGAACATGAACTCGGCGAGCGCCTTCGCGAGAAGCGTCTTACCAACGCCGGACGGACCGACGAAGATGAAGCAGCCCATCGGACGCTTCGGATCCTTCAGGCCCGAGCGGGCCTTGCGGATCGCCCGCGACACGGCCTTGACCGCGTCGTCCTGGCTGACGACGGTCTTGTGGAGCTCAGCCTCGAGCTGGAGCAGGCGCTCGCTCTCGGCCTTCTCGAGACGGGTCAGCGGCACGCCGGTCATCTTCGAGACGACCTCCGCGATGATCTCGTCGTCGACGGTGCCGACGGTCTCGCTCA
>JBEAQW010000035.1:0-2780 GCA_041163725.1 Planctomycetota bacterium | reverse complement strand
TCATCATGCCCAACGACCGCATGCTGCCCGATGCGCGCGGCTTCCTCGACATCACCGTCGAGGTCGACGGTCGGCCGGCCGATCGCAGTGGTTCCGATCCCGTGGACAAGGGGGCCGCGGTCCGCGTGCACGGCGACTTCGACGAGGTCGCCCGCTTCGCTGCGGAGGCAGGCGTGACCAGCCTCGAGTTCCGAGATGACGGCAAGGTCTGGAACATCGAGGTCAACCCGAAGTACGCGGCGGTCGCCGTGTTCAGGAACGACCGGCTCGTCGAGAGCAGGCTGCTCTTCACGCCAAAGCTTCCGTGAGGCGCGGGCGGATACATGCGATCCGTCCGGACGGCGGAGTTCCGCCGTGGTCGGGGCCCCGCGCGCACGCACCCATGCGCGCGGGGCATCCGATTCCGTACCATTGGCGCCCGATGCAGCGCGTCTGCCTCATCAACGCCGTCGCCCTCTCGCCGAACCTGATCGGCGAAGCGACGCCGCGCATCCGCGAGTTCGCCAGGGCGAGCGGCGGCGTGCGCACGCTGCGTCCTCCGCTTCCCGCGGTGACCTGCACCTCGCAGGCAACCATGCTCACGGGCACCTCGCCCGACACGCACGGGATCGTCGGCAACGGCTGGCACGACCGCGCGCTCGGCGAGGTGCAGTTCTGGAAGCAGTCGAACGGGCTCGTGCTCGGCGAGAAGGTCTGGGAGACGGCCCGCCGGATCAACGCGGGCTTCACCTGCGCGAACGCGTGCTGGTGGTACGCCATGCACGCCTCGACCGACGCGTTCATCACGCCACGGCCGGTCTACAAGGCCGACGGACGCAAGATTCCCGACTGTCTCACCCGCCCGCCGGCGCTGCGCGACGAGCTCCAGACGCAGCTCGGTCGATTCCCGCTCTTCAAGTTCTGGGGGCCGACCGCAGGAATCGAATCGACGGACTGGATCGCGCAGGCCACGATGCATCTGCTCGGGACCGCGGGGGCGACGCTCACGCTCTCGTACCTGCCGCATCTCGACTACGCGCTGCAGAAGGTCGGCCCTTCGCATCCGTCGATCCGCGGCGAACTGCGCGAACTCGATCGTGTCGTCGGCGCGCTGCTCGATCACTGCGCGCGGCTCGGCGTGCGCCCGATCATCGTCAGCGAGTACGGCATCGTGCCGGTCGACGATGCGGTGTGGATCAACCGCGCGCTGCGCGAGGCGGGCTTCCTGTCGGTGCGCCTCGAGGATGGTCTCGAGATCCTCGACCTCGAGCACAGCCGCGCCTTCGCGGTGGCGGATCACCAGGTCGCGCATGTCAGCGTGCGCGATCCGGGCGACATCGCCGCGGCGGCGCAGGCACTCGCACGCATCGATGGCATCGAGCGCGTCGTCGTCGGAGCCGAGCGCGCCGCGGTCGGCCTCGACCACGCGCGCGCGGGCGACATCGTCTGCATCAGTGCCGCCAACCGCTGGTTCGCGTACGGCTGGTGGCTCGACGACCGGCTTGCTCCCGACTACGCGCGGACGGTGGACATCCATCGCAAGCCTGGCTACGACCCGTGCGAGCTCTTCCTCGACCCCGCGCGCGTCTGGCCGAAGGGACGCGTACTCGCGAAACTCCTGCTGAGAAAGCTCGGCCTCCGCACGCTGCTCGACGTGATCCCGCTCGATGCATCGCTCGTCCGAGGATCACACGGCCGTGCGACGCAGGCCGCGGGCTTCGATCCGGTTCTCATCGGCAACCTGCCGGATCCCTTCAACGAACCCGCGCTTCCCATGGCGTGCGTGCGCGACGCAGTGCTCGCCGCAACGCTTGGAGAGGAAGCGCCGCGTCAGGTCATGGACGCATTCGCACCCGCAACGAACGCGCTCGTCTCCCGGGGACGCGCCTGATGCGGTGGTTCTGGTCCTTCATCGCGCTGCTCGTCGCGGCGGCGATCTGGTGGCTGCTTGCGAGCGAACCCACGCGGTCATCGGGCGCGGATCCGATCAACGCAGCCGAGCCGACGATGGGTGCATCCGTGACGCCGATGCCCGACGGCGCTGGCGGAACCGACGGCGGGAGCGAAGACAGGAACAGCGCCAACGCCGATGGAGGCCACGAGCCACTCGGCGAACTGCTCGGAGGCGCGCCCGGCGGAAACGGCTTCCTCGGACTCGCCGCACCCCGCAAGGATCCCGTCGCGGTCGACACACGCGCACCCTCGGAGGTCGTGCGGCGCGTCGACGAGCGCACGATCATGCTCGACGAGCGGTTCCGCATCACCGGGAACGGAAGCGCCAACGACCCCTATCGGATCTCCTGGGAACTGCTGACTTCGGCTGGAGCCTTCATCGATCCCGCGCAGGGCGCCCTCCGCGCTCCGCCATGGGTGCGTCTGCTCGACGGAACCTACATCGAACTCTCGGGCTACTACTCGACCGCGATCCGTGTTCCCGTCGCGACGCATCTCCTCCTCACCCTCAACCGCTGGGACGGTTGCTGCATCGGCCTCCCACCGACGCCGTTCGATGCGATCGACCTCTCGATGCGCATCCCGCTCCCGATGGCCGGCCTCCACGCGATCCGCTTCGGAACCTTCCGCGGCCGCCTGTCGGTCGAGCCGTTCGAAGCAGGCGGCTTCCTCCTCGGCCTCTACCGCCTCGAGGACACGACCTTCGAGACGAAGTAGTCCTTCCCGCGCCCCGCTACCCTTCGCCCGTGCTTCAGATCGGTCCGGTCCAACTCGATTCCCCGCTGCTCCTCGCGCCGATCGCAGGGCACACCGATCTCGCGTTCCGGATCCTCTGCCGCGAGCAGGGT
>JBEAQW010000034.1:0-2934 GCA_041163725.1 Planctomycetota bacterium | reverse complement strand
GAGGTCGGGCCGGCGGGGGACCCGATGCACGAGTCGAGCAGGGCCAGGTCGGCGTCGTCGAGGGCACCGTCGCCGTCGCCATCACCGAGGAGATCACTGTGCACGACGCCATGGCTGCCCGCTGTGAGCGGTCCGACCCGCCGGACTGTTCCGTCGGGGAAGCGGACGATCGCCTCGTCGATCATCGATGCGTCGCCGAAGCCGAGATGAACCTCGAGTTCGTTCTGTCCGAGGTAGCCATGTCCGCCGACGATCAGCTCGCGTCGGAGCACCACACCACTGGTCTGCGCAAGCAGCGTGGCGCCGACCGCGTCCCGGTTCGCTCCGATCCCCTCGATGCGGATGCGCGTGCTCGGGCGCGCGTCGCCCGCATGGTTCATGTAGAGCCGCAGGTTCGCGCCGAGGCCGAGGCTGACGAGATCAAGGTCGCCGTCGCCATCGAAGTCGGCGGCCGCCGTCGAGTAGTTCCAGCGGTTCGGCACGCCCGCCGCACCGCCGCCCGCCGGTATCTCGACGGCAGGGGGCGACCCTGGATTCAGCCAGAGTCCGTTGTCGCTTCCCTGGTGGTTCACGAAGAGATCGAGCGTACCGGAGTCGTCGAGGTCGACGAACAGCGCGCCCCAACCGGTGCGTTGATCCTCGACCTGCCACAGCGACTCGGCGCGGACGAAACTGCCGTGGCCATCACCGAGCAGCAGGGGATTCACGCCGAATACGGGCGGATCCCGGCTCGGCAGGTTCGTGACCAGGAAGTCGCTCGAACCGTCGAGATCGAAGTCCCCGCACGCCACGCCCATCGAGAAGCACTGCACTTCGGCGCCGCAATCGGGCTGCGCGCGCATGTACGCGCCAGCCCCGCCGTTGATCCACAACTGGTTTCCCGCATGGAACGGCGCATGATGCCCGCGGTCGTTCGAGACATAGAGATCGGGATCGCCGTCGCCGTCGATGTCGCTGAAGATTCCGAGGAACGAGCGTGCGGGCGCATCCATCCCGAGGGTGGGCGCGAGGTCGACGAGACGGTCGCCCTCGTTGCGCAGCAGGCGATTCCGATGCGCGGCACTCGGCGCATCGTTCAGCGCATAGTTCGCGATGAAGAAATCGAGATCACCGTCGCCGTCGATGTCGGCGGTCGAGATGGCCTTCGTCGGCGCAGGTGGGCCGAATCCGCCGTCGAGTGCGTGCGCACCGAACCGGGCGCCGCCGAGGTTCGCGAACGCGCGGATCGGCGCGTTGATCTGCGTGACGAGAAGTTCCGGAAGCCGATCGCCGTCGAGATCGACGACGAGCAGTGCGGAAGGGGCGATCAGTTGGGGAAGCAGCGATTCGCTGGTGTGGTTCGCGAAGTTGCCGAGACCGTCGTTGAGGAAAATGCCGATGCGACGGTCGACGCGTCCCGCGGCGATGATGTCCTGATCGCCATCGCCATCGAGGTCGGCCGCCGCCACTCCGAAGCCGTAGAGTCCGTTCACGAGCGGCGGCGGTTGGATGGCATAGTTCAGGCCGCGCGCGGCGGACTCCTCGGTGAACGGCGCGAAATCCCCTCCGGCAAGTGCACAGCCCGTGGCGAAAAATGCCGCGATCGAAGACACCGGCCCTGTGCCTTTCGAGATCACACGCGCAGCGTATGGCCTACTGTCCCGAATGCAATGGCGGATTCACAAGGATCCGCGCGGAGAATCGGCTGTCACTCCGGACGACTCCGTTGCAGCCTCGACCGTCACGGACTCGAGCCCGTAGGTTCCACCGCGCAGTCCGATCCGGGCAGGCAGGTCGGTCAGGATCAGTGGACTGCCCTCGGAATGCCCGAAGTCCGCTCCGCGGCGGACGATGCAGAGACTTGCGCGCCAAGCCGCATGCTCCGCCTCGAGGCTGATCGAGGTCTCTCCGCGATCCTCCAGGGCGGTGGCGGCGATCGCGACCGACTCCGCACCGGAGCGGATGAGTTCGCCGCGGAATCCAGCCTGGTCGTCCGAGCCCCTCGCGAGGGAGAGCACCATGCTTCCCGTGCGACCGAGCCTCCAGCGGATCACCACGCGGGTGATCGCATCGCGAGATGAGATCGGATGTCTCCCGAGGGCGATCGTCATGACCGGCCTCCGAGCAGCTTCGCGAGCAGTTTGCTCGCGCGTTCGATGCCCTTGCCCGAGCGCGAGATCGTGTTCGCAAGTCCGTCGAAGAACACGCAGAGTTCGAGCAGCTCGTCGATCTTGCGATCGTGATGTTCGTTGCGCGCGACGGTGCGGGAGCCCTTCTTCGCGACCCGACATCCGCCGAGCTCCTCGACGAGCGGATCGAACTCCCGGCGCTTGCGTGCGCGGAGAATCGTGTAGAACAGCTTCCAGACATCCTGCTCGGCCTGATGGAACTCGCGCCGCTCGGCCTTCTCACGCGAGCGCACGCGCTGCACCAGGCCCCATTCGGCGAGTTGCCGCAGCGTCGTGGACACGCTCCCGCGCGAGAGCGAGAGGCGCTCCATGATCTCCTCGGCGGCGAGAGGCTCGCCGGTGATGAAGAGCAGGGCGTGGACCTCGGCCATGCTGCGCTGCACACCCCATCGCGTGCCCATCTCGCCCCAGAACACGATGAATCGATCCTGCGCGGCGCGCAGCTCGTCGACATCAGGAAGCTGCGCTTCCTTGGATGCACCGGAGGAATCGGACTTCGGTGGTGCGGCGCGGCCTGGGGTCGACAAAGCCATGGACCAAAAGGTAGCGTTCGGTCGGTCCATCCGCAACGGAAGTTTCAGAAGGCGCTGAAACTTGTGCGCGTGCTCCTGCTGCGTCTGCGATCAAGCCGGAATCCAACGGGGCCTCAATAGAACAGGGGCCTCAATAGAACAGGGGCCTCAATAGAACAGGGGCCTCGGATGACCGAGGCCCCTGCGCTGAGGTTTCTTGCTGGGCAGGTCTTCGAGCCGAAGGCTCGTCACCC
>JBEAQW010000033.1:0-15390 GCA_041163725.1 Planctomycetota bacterium | reverse complement strand
GCGTGCATGTGATCCTGCTGCGTGATCCCAAGGTCCCCTTGCCCGAGGGCATGACGGCCGAGGACATCGAGGCTTCGTGCACGGTGCTCAGGCCCGATCCGCAGGCGCCCGGCATGTTCCGCATCGCCGGCTCGGCGCTCTCGCGCCTACCGGTGCGCCTCGACGAGCCGCCCGACGACGCACGGCTGATTCCCATGCTCACCGCCATCGGGCGCGCCGCGAAGACCGCCGCGCGCGTCGAGGTTCCGTTCGACGCGATCGCGCCGAAGGGCGATGCCTTCTGGTCGCTCTCGAGCGCGGGCGGGCTGCGCGTGCCGATCGGTCGCGCGGGCGCCACGCGCCTGCAGCAGTTCGCGCTCGGCGAGGGCACGAGCCAGCACGCGCTCATCGCGGGTAAGACCGGCTCGGGCAAGTCGACGCTGCTCCACGCGATCATCACGGGACTTGCGGCGTGGTACTCGCCCGACGAGGTCGAGCTCTGGCTCGTCGACTTCAAGAAGGGCGTCGAGTTCAAGACCTACGCGGAGCACCGGCTGCCGCATGCGCGTGCCGTCGCGATCGAGTCCGACCGCGAGTTCGGCCTCAGCGTGCTCGAGGGGCTCGACACCGAGCTCTCGCGCCGTGGCGAGATGTTCCGCGCCGCGGGAGTCCAGGACATCGCCAGCTTCCGCCGCGCAAGGCCCGATGTGCGGATGCCGCGCGTGCTGCTCGTGATCGACGAGTTCCAGGAGTTCTTCCTCGACGACGACCGTGTGGCGCAGGGCGCGTCGATGTATCTCGACCGGCTCGTCCGACAGGGCCGCGCGTTCGGCATGCACGCGCTGCTCGGCTCGCAGACGCTCGGCGGTGCCTACTCGCTCGCCAGCAGCACGATGGGACAGATGGGCGTGCGCGTCGCGCTCCAGTGCAGCGAGGCCGACTCGCAGCTGATCCTCTCGGACGACAACCTCGCGGCGCGGCTGCTCTCGCGCCCCGGCGAGGCGATCTACAACGACGCCGGCGGACGGCTCGAGGGAAACAGCCCCTTCCAGGTGGCGTTCCTTCCCGACGAGAAGCGCGATATCTGGCTCGACGAGGCCGAATCACGCGCCCGCGGCCGCTTCGACTCGCTGCCACGGATCATCTTCGAAGGTGATGCGCGCGCGCCGCTCTCGCTGCATCCCGCGATGCGCCCGACACTTGCGCCCGACCCTCGCGGCGGCGTGCGCGTCTGGTTCGGCGATGCGGTGGCGATCAAGGATCCGACGCACGCGCGGCTCACGCGCTCGGCCGGTGCGAACATCGCGGTCATCAGTTCGCGCGACGACCAGGCGGCGGCGACGAGCGCGGCGATGCTCCTCGCGCTCGCACGCGAGGCGCCCGATGCGGTGATCGATGTCTTCGACGGCACCCCGGCCGATGCGCCCGAGTACGGCACGATCGAGCGGATCGCCTCGCAGCATGGCGTGAAGGCGAACTTCACGCCGTACCGCGAGATCGAGGCGCGGCTCCTCGAGATCGCCGAGGATGTGGCCGCGCGCGCCGACGACGCGGGCAGACCGCGACGCTTCCTCCTGATCCACCAGTTGCAGCGCTATCGCGCGCTTCGCCGCAACGAGGACGACTTCTCGTTCGGTGCGAGCGATGCACCGCCTTCGCCGGACAAGATGCTCGCCGGCATCGTGCGCGAGGGCCCGGTCGCGGGCGTGCATGTGCTCGTCTGCTGCGACACGATGGCGTCGCTCCAGCGCAGCTTCGACCGCAACGCCCTGCGCGAGTTCGACTGGAAGGTGCTGTTCCAGATGTCGCCCGCGGACTCCAGCGCGCTGATCGATTCGCCTGCGGCGAGCAGGCTCGGGCCCAACCGCGGCCTGCTTCACTCCGAGGAGCTTGGGCTCCTCGAGAAGTTCCGTCCGTACATGACCTGACCAGCGCCCTGCGCGGTCCTGAACGGATGCGCGGGAGCGGAGTCGTGGATGAGACTTGGATGGTCGTCGCAACGCGGCGTCACGCTGCGTCGCGCGTCACCATCGGTGCGCGGTCGTTGCGGCGAACCCAGCGTGCGAGCATGGCCGGCGTCATCGACACCTGCAGGTGGTGGAGGTACTCCCGGAGATCCTGCTCCGCGAACTTCTCGAGCCACTCGCTCGAGGCGGACGGGTTGATCTCGCGGATCGATTCGATCAGGCTGGACTTCTCAGACACGGCGACCTCCGTGCCATGAAAATCGGCATCCGCCCCCCACCATCTTGAATCGCTCGGTACGAATCCCCGCACGCGCGCCATTCCTGCGCGGTGGGTGACGGCGTTTCCGTCCGAATCCGCTTCCGTCGGGCGGAATGCCCGGGGAGGAAGCGATGCCACGAGATGCGGGAAGCCGACGCGACGCGCTATGGACGCGACTGCATCAGCTCGGCGAGCTTCCGCTTCAGGAGCGCCACCCGCAGCAGGCTCTTCACGCGGGTCAGGAGCTCGAGCTTGTTGACGGGCTTCGTCAGGAAGTCGTCCGTGCCGCTCTCCACGGCACGCTCGTGATCGCCCACCTCGTGAAGCGCGGTCACCATGATGATGACCATGTCGCGGGTCGCGGGATCGGACTTCAGCTTCCGGCACACCTCGAAGCCCGACATCTTCGGCATCATCACATCGAGAAGCACGAGGTCCGGCTTTTCGCGCTGGATGGCCTCGATGGCCTCGACACCGTCGCGCGCGGTCGAGAGCACGCAGGGAAGCGTCTCGAGGTACGCCTGCATCAACTCGAGGTTCTGCTGGTTGTCGTCGACGAGGAGGATCCTCGCGTTCGACAGGTCCGTGAGCGCCGATTCGTCGATGGAAGGGAGTTGCGAGCCCGACATGCGACGGAGTCTAGCACAAGGCCGTCCCTACGCCGCTGGGTGGATTCTCCCACATCAGAGGCCGAGCGCACGCGCCGCGAGATCGACCGGATGAAGCGCGGACCGCCCTGTTCCATCGTGGATCTGGTGACGGCAGCTCGTTCCAGGAGCGCAGACGACGGCACTCCCCGCGTCGCGAACGGCGGGAAACAGGCGCTCCTCCCCGATCGCCATGGAGAGTCCGTAGCGGCTCTCGGAGTAGCCGAACGCTCCCGCCATGCCGCAGCAACCGGTCTCGAGCACCGAGAGCCGGTCGCCGAAGATGCGGCGGAGGAATGCCGCGGAGCTCTCCGTACCCCAGAGCGCCTTCTGATGGCAATGGCCGTGCAGGACCACGGCGTCGGGCTGCGCGGGTATCGCGGGACGCGCGGGATGGTCGTTCCATGAACGCTCGAGGAACTCCTCGACGAGGAAGGTCCGCAACGCGAGGTCGCGCCGCCGTTCCATCGCGAGGTCGTCGGGCATCTCCGGCGGAAGTTCGAGCCAGTCGTCGCGGATCGCGCTTGCGCAGCTCGGCTCGAGCACGAGTACGGCTTCGGCTCCGGTGGAATCGAGCAGCCCCGCGAGCGCTCGCGCCGATCGATCCACCTCGACGCGGGCCTCGGCGAGCATGCCGTTCGAGATCAGGCTCCGGCCGCAGCAGCCCACATCGGCAAGCACCACGCGGTATCCGAACGCCTCGAGCAGTCGAACCGCCGACTGCCCGACGCCCGGTTCGTTGTACGCGCTGAAGCAGTCGCCGAAGAGGATCACGCTGCGCGTTGCGCGCACCGGCTCGCGCGCACCGAACCAGTCGAACAGCGACGCGCCGAAGGCGGGCAGCGATCTCCTCGGGTCGACGCCGAGCAGCGCGCGCGCAACGGACTTCGCGATGCCCGTCGACTGCACCGCGTTCGCGATCCGGTGGAACCGCGATCCCAGCGCATTGATGCCGCGCACCCTTCCGAAGATGCGCGTCGCGATCGGCACCCCGTGCCGCGCATGCCGCTGCGCCGCGTACTCGGCCTTGAGCTTCGAGATATCGACATTCGACGGACACTCGGTCTTGCACGCCTTGCACGAGAGGCACAGATCGAGCGTCTCCATCGTGCCCTCGTCGCGCCAGCGTTCGGCGCCGAGCTGGCCGGTGATCGCCAGTCGCAGCGCATTCCCGCGCCCGCGCGTCGCATGCCGCTCGTCCTTGAGGATGCGGTAGGACGGACACATGGTCGTGCCGCCGGAGAGCCGCCTGCAGAGGCCGGCGCCGTTGCATGACTCGATCGCGTGATCGAAGCCTTCCTCGCGCCGGTACGAGAAGAAGGTCTCGACGAGCGGCGCATGGATATCCTCGCCGCCGGGCGTCGCGCGGAGGTCCGTGAGCATGCGTTCGGCGGGCCCCGTGACCACGATGTTGCCGGGATTCAGCACGCCGCGCGGATCGAACACCGCCTTCACCGCGCGCAGCGCATCGCAGATCTCCTCGCCGAAGTACTCGCCGAGGAGCGGCGAACGGAGCCGACCGTCGCCATGCTCGCCGCTGAGGGCGCCGCCGTAGCGCGCCACGAGCTGCGCGATCTCGCGCGCGATCCGGACCATGACCGCACGATCGCGCGCATCGTGGATCGCGACCAGCGGACGGATGTGCAGGCAGCCGACCGACGCGTGCGCGTAGTACGCCGCGCTCGTCCCGTGATTCGAGACGATCGTGCGGAAGTCCTCGACGAAATCGGGCAGGCGCGACGGATCGACCGCCGTGTCCTCGACGAAGGTGAACGGCTTCCGCACACCCGGCACGCCGTGCAGCAACGGCTCGCCAGCCTTGCGGAGCTTCCAGGCCTTCATGCGCTCCGCCGCCCCCGTGTAGGTCGAGATCGGGTCGTCGGGTAGCGCCGCGCGGAGTTCGGCGAACCGCGAGGCGATCGTGGCGCCGTCATCGGCGAAGTACTCGGTGTAGAGCACCGCACCGAGCGCGCCGCTTGCGGGCCGGGGCATCAGCTCGACATACCTCCGGTACTCGTTGTTGCGCAGCGCGACATCGATGACGACATCGTCGACGAGCTCGACCGCAGCCGGGCCCGTGGCGAGGATCGCCTTGAGCCGCGAGAGCGCGTCGCGCACGGTTTCGAAGCCGATGATCGCAAGGCCGCGCTCGCGCGGCCGCAGCACGAGCGAGAGTTCGGCGCGCACGACGGTCGCGAGCGTCCCCTCCGCGCCGCACACGAGGTGCGCGAGATTCACGCGATCGAAGGTGCCGGGCGTCGATCGCTCGAGCTGGTCGAGCAGGATGTCGAGGGAGTAGCCGTCGACATGCCTCAGGATCCGCGGAAACCGTTCGCGCACCGTGCCCGCGATCGGTCGGAGGATCCCCGCGAGGCGCTCCACGATGGCGCGCTGCGCGGGGTCGCGGTCGCACGACCCCTCCTCGAGCCGGTGCCTCGTTCCATCGGCGAGGACCACATCGAGCGCGACGAGATTCTCGACCGTCCGTCCGTACAGGATCGAGTGCGCGCCCGCGGAGTTGTTCCCGATCATGCCGCCGATCGTCGCGTGCGAACTCGTCGCGACATCGGGGCCGAACATCAGCCCATGCGGAGCGAGCGTCTCGTTGAGCTGGTCGAGCGTCACGCCCGGCTCGACCACCGCGCGCCGCGCCTGCGCATCGACCGAGACGACCGCGCGGCAGTACTGCGAGAAGTCGACCACCACGGCCTCGTTCACGCTCTGGCCCGCGAGCGCCGTACCCGAGCCGCGTGGAAGCACCGCGACTCCCTGCTCCGCGAGGTACGCGAGGACTTGCAGCGCGGACTCGACGCTTCGCGGGACCACGACCCCGATGGGCTCCACCTGGTAGATGCTCGCGTCGGTCGAGTAGAGCATGCGGTCATGGCGACCGAATCGCACATCGGCGCCCGCTCCCACCGCCGCGCGGATACCCGACGACAGCTTCAGTCGCAACGCATCGAGCGCATCGCCACGCGAGGACAGGGGAAGGCTCGCGGACGAACCGCCTGAGGATCCACGCGTCGACTCCGTCGCTTCGGACATGGACGCAGCATAGTGAACGCGATCACTTCGGTGGCGTCGCCCGTGCGCCGTCGCCGGCCTCGGCGTCCGCACCGCCCGCCCTTTCGAGCAGTTCGACGATGCGTGCGCGCAACTCCCGCTCGTTCTGCGGCGTGTTCCCCTCCCAGACACCTGCGATACGGCCTTCGCCATCGATCAGGAAGGTCGTCGGGAAGGCCCGGATCAGCCACTTGCGGGCCGTGTCGCCGTCCATATCCATGACGCAGGGAAGATCGACCTTTCGTTCCGCGAACACCTTGCGGATCGCATCCTCGCGCTCGGCGGGAGCGGACCGCTCCCCGGAGTTGACCATCATCAGCGCGATCTCACCCTGGTACTCACGGGCAAGCTCCCCGAGCTTCGGCAGGGCCGCCTTGCACGGTCCGCACCAGGTCGCCCAGAAATCGATCACGACGGGAGTTCCCCGCTGGTCGACGAGTCGCCATTCGCCTCCGCCCACGCGGGGAAGCGCGATCGTGGGCGCCGGCTCCCCGGCCTTCAGCGACGGAACATCACGATCCGCGATCGCCTCCGGCCGCCGCACCTCGAGTGCGGCCAGACCATCCACCCGCTGCTTGCCCTCGACATCGAGCGCGAAGGACTCCGGGGTCGGCGGGTTCGCCGGACGCTTCGCGGTCGAGCGCAGCGTCCATCGGAGCGTCGCGCCTTCCTCGACGAGACCACCCTTGCGCAGTTCGGCGACCGCGCCCTCGACCAGATGCGTCTCCGGATCGAACATGAGGCCAAGCTGCTGCCCGCCGTCCTCGGAACGGAGCACGAGTTCGCGGCACGCCTGCCCCTCGAACTCACCGTCACGCACCTCGACCGGCACGACCTCCGGAAGCTGCGGCATCAGCTGCATGCAGACTTCATCGACGGCGTCCTCGCCGAGCGCGAGCGCGAGTTCGGGAAACGGCAGCCCCGCGCGGAACGCATTGAAGAGCGCGTAGTAAGGCGAGCCGTTGTCCGACACATCGAGGTACGCCAGCGGGTTCGAGTCATGCGTCGCAACGATCCGCCCCCCGCTGAGGCGCAACTGCAGATCGCGGAACGCGAGGTGCGCGCGCCGGTCGCCACCGAAGATCGCCTTCGCGCGCACCGCAGGCGCCGAGCCCGATGCCGCATCGTTCGCGGCCGCGACCGTGACTTCCATCGCAACCTCGACGCCTCGCGGATCGCGGTAGGCGTCGATCATCGCGCGAAGCACCTTCTCGGCCTCGATGCGCGCCGCCTCGGGATCCGAGGGAACCGCAGCATCCGCGCCAGGCGGATCCATCGCCACCGGACACGCGGCCGTCACCGGCGAAGCGAGCAGGAGTGCGATGAAGCCGACTGCGATCATGGTGCGATCTCCCTGAGGTTCGATCTCCCCCGTCCTGCATCTCCCCGTCGTTCGTTCCACCACGCGCCGCGAGGAGGAACACCCGAACGATCAGCCGTCCTTCTTCGTCACGGGATCCAGCGCAGCGAGACACGCCTCGCGAACCTGCTCCACGATCTTCCACGGCATCTGAGGATCGAGCCCACGGTGCGCCGCGAGGATCTTTCCATCCGGTCCGATCACGATGGTCGTCGGAAGCTCCGACACGCCCCACGCCGCGGAGATCTCCTCGCTGTCGGCGAGCAGGACGGGCATCTCGTGACCAAGCTTGCGCCACGCCTCGCCTGCCTTGCGACGCGTGACACCCTTCTCCTCGCCGTCGAGCGCGTACATCATGCAGAGCGCGCGCAGCTCGACGGGCTTGCCGTCGGTCTTCATCTCCTTCGCGAATCGATCGAGGTGCGGGAGCGGACGCTCGGAGAGACGGTTCCAATCGGCCCAGAGCGTGAGCACGAGCACCTTGCCGCGCATCGACTCGGGCTTGAATGCGAGCCCGTCGCCCGCGGTGATCGACACGGCGGGAAGCTCGGAACCCACCTCGAGCGGCTTCGGCTGCAGTTCGTCGAGGCCGGACACCTCGTCCTTTCCATCCTTCGAGAACGCGATCTTCTCCTTGAGCGCGGCGGTCGACGGCTGCATCGAGAGCGACATCTCGATCACGAAGTCGCTGTCGGCGACCGGCGCGATCTGCACGCGGCCTCCGGAGAGGAATCCGGTGCGACCGTCGATGTCGAAGGTCGCCATGCTGCGGCCGGTTCCGACGACGAGCACGCGCCCCTTCTCCGCATCGAATCCGGCAAGCTTCGGCTCGGGCACGACCGCGCCCGCGAGTTCGGTGACCACATCGCTCGCGATCGCGGGCTCGAGCAGCCAGGTCGGAAGCGGAAGCGTGAAGCCGCCGAGCTCCTCGACAAGCGTCCGCGTGATGCCGCCCTGCGCGCGGTACGCAACGAAGCGATTGGGCGCGCGCGGATTCACCAGGATGACCTCGCCGCCGACCGCGGTCACCCGCATGCCCTCGGTCTCGTACATCGCAGCACCGTCCTCGCGGCGGATCACGAAGCGCATCTCGTCGGGCTGCCCCTGCACGGAGACGCGCATGGCGACGGTGTCCTGGAAGGTCTTGGCATCGCGGTAGGCCTTCGCCGTCCGCTTCAGCGCCTCCTCACCGGCCTTGACGGCGTCGGCGGCGCGCATCTCCGGAGTGAAGTTGGTGTCGAGCGGCGCGAGCTTCGGCGCGTCGATATCGATCCTGCCACCGCCTGCGCCGACCCCCTGCTGCGCGACGGCATTCGGCGCAACGAGCGCGATCGCAACGCCGAGGGCGGCAATCGTGGTGATCCAGACGAAACGAACCGACTTGAAGTGACTCGACATGATTCCTCCTAGAGAACCCGCGGACGCACCGTCCTTCAGCCCGGGCGGTGCAGCGGGACGGAGTGCTCGAAGACCCGGACATCGTCGCGCCCGGGGCAACTCCGCAGGAGGGAGTCTACCCGCTCGCCCGTCACAGGATCCCGCATCGCCGGGGCGATCTCGACGATCGGCACGAGAACGAATGCGCGCTCCCGGAACCGGGGATGCGGAACCTCGACATCGTGACCCCCGCCCGCGCAGTCGCTCGCGCCGCTCGCGCTTCTTGACCCCGCGATGACTGCATCACCGTGGAGGATGAGGTCGAGGTCGATCACCCGAGCCAGCCACCGGCTTCCATCGCGCTCGCGTCCGAGCGCGCGCTCCGCTGCGAGCAGCTCGCCAACGAGCGAGACGGGGTCGAGCGCGGTCTCCACGAGCAGCGCGGCGTTCAGATATCGCGGCTGATCGGGCGGGCCGACCGGCGCGGTGTCGTACATCGAGCTCGCGGCGAGTATGCGCGTCATGCGGATGCGGGCGACGCGCGATGCCGCCGCGCGCAACGAGGCCTCGCGGTCGCCGAGGTTCGCACCGAGGGCGATGATCGCGCGTTCAGGCCCGCTCGACACGCGCGGCCTCCGATTCGCCCCACAGGAGCGCGCGATCCGGATGGCCAAGCAGCGTGAAGCGCAGCCAGGCGAGCGCGAGGTGCGCGGTGCGGCGCCGCACCGTGGTCCGATCGCCGGGAAAGTGGAACCGACGAGCCCGCACCTCGCCACCGCGCACGGCGATGCCGATGTAGACGGTCCCCACCGGCTTTCCCTCGGTCGCTCCAGACGGCCCGGCGATGCCCGTCGTCGCGATCGCGAAGTCCGCGCCGCTTCGCGCGAGGCATCCACGCGCCATCTCGATCGCCGTCTCCGCGCTCACGGCGCCATGCCGCTCGAGCGTGGCGGGAAGCACGCCGAGGTCGCGCACCTTGCACTCGTTCGCGTAGGTGATGAATCCGCCCGCGTACCACGCGCTCGAGCCGGGGATCTCGGTCGCGAACGCACCGACGAGTCCGCCGGTGCAGCTCTCCGCGGTCGCGAGCATCGCGCCTTGCTCCGCAAGCATGCGGCCGACGACCGCCGCGAGCGGCTCGCCATCGCGCCCATAGACGAGATCACCCGTGCGTCCGATGCAGTCCGCGACCGTCGCATCGAGCAGTCGGGCGGCGTCTTCGCGCGACCCGGTCGCGCGCACGCGGATGGTGACGATGCCGTCGCTCGCGGTCGTTCCCACCGAAGGGTGTCGCCCGCGTTCCATCAGTTCGCCAAGCTGCTCGGCGAGCGAGCTCTCGCCGATCCCGATGGTGTGGAGCGCGGCCGTCAGCACGACCGACTCGCGTCCACCCAGCTCGGGCGCGACGAACCGCTCGAACATCGGCTTCATCTCGTTCGGAGGACCGGGCAGGCAGAAGAACTCCGTGCCGCCGCTGCGCGCGGCGAGTCCGGGCGCGGTTCCGTTCGGATTGTCGAGAAGTCGCGCGGATGGAGGACGGTTCGCCTGCCGGATGTTCGCCGCAGGCATCGTGCGCCCACGCCGTTCGAACCATCCGCGGAGGTGCTCGACGCCCTCCGGATCCTCGACGAGTGCAGCACCCGGATCCACCACATCGCCGAGCGCCTCGCGCGTGAGATCGTCGAGCGTCGGTCCGAGCCCACCCGTGACGAGCACGGCGTCGTGCGAAGCGGCGAGTTCGCGCAGCGAGGCCGCGAGCAACGCGCGATCGTCGCCGACGGTCCGCCGCTCGGCGGGCATCGCGCCCGCGGCGCGCAGCGAGCGGGCGAGCCAGCTCGCGTTCGTATCCTCGATCTGGCCGAGCACGAGCTCGTCACCCACGGACAGGATCGCGACGGTGCGGGCACCCGTGGAAGCAGCGCTCACTCGCCCGACTCCGCGCCGAGGCGAATGATCTCGCGGTACGAGGCGCTGTAGTGACGGCCAAGAAGACGCCGGAGCTCGTCGGCGCCGGATGCCCCGACGGGCCAGAGCCCCGCATCCTTCCACTTCTCCTTCAGCCATCCGTTCCGGAGTTCCGTCCGACCTTCCCTCGTCTCGATGTCGAAGGCGGTCCCTTCCGGACCCGGTACCCGCGGCATCGCGTCGAATCGCTCGAGCATCGCCCGAAGCGTCGGATCGTCGACATCCGTCGCCGTCACGAGCGCACGCCCCGAGGGGTACGCCGGATGCGTGCGGATCGCGCGCCACGCGCGTGCGAGTTCATCGCGTCGATCCGCGCACATCGCGCTGAAGATCGGTGCGATGAAGGATCGCGCGTTGCGGTCGGGATCGTCGACCTTGCTCGCGAGCGCGAACGGGTCGACATCGTCGATGAACCGCTCGCGGTAGCGCTCGCGGAAGTCGCGGCGCACGGGCATGCGGCGGAGTTCGAACCGTTCAGGCCCGAGTTCGCCCTCGGCGCGCGGCTCCGCGCGGAACTGCCAGAGCGCCTGACCGTGATCGGAGAGCGCGAAGCGGATGAAGCGCTCGGCGAGCGCACGGTTCGGCGCGTTGGCGAGCAGCGCGATCGGGTCGGGGTCGATCACGGTCTCGCCGCGCGGATCGATGTAGCCGATGCGTCCACCGCCACCTGCGTCGAGCACCGCCTGCGCCTGGTAACGGCCGTAGAAGTCGATGCTCGGTCCGGCCGCGCTGTCGCCGGCGGAGACATCGAGCGGAACCTTCGGCGCGCTCGACGCCACGCTGCGCGCATTCGCCGACATGCGCTGGATGATCTGCCAGCCGCGCTCCCAACCGAGCCGCTGGATGATCGCCTCGAGCGCCGTCGTCACCGAGCCGGACTGGGAGGGATTGACGAGCGTGATCGCGCCCGCGAGGCGTGCATCGGCGAGATCCTCCCAGCGCTCGGGCTCCGGGATGCCGAGGTCGGCGAGATAGTCGCGGTTGTAGACGATGCCGAAACCCGACAGCGCGGCGCCGAACCAGTAGCCTTCGGGGTCGTAGATCGGATCACCTCCGACCGAGTTCTCGCCGTAGGTCTCCGCGAGCCACGCAGGCTCGAACGGCACGCGCTCGAGGATGCGGCCGACGCGCTTCTCGCCTCCCACCTCGACGCTCACCTCGCGCTTGAGCTGGCCGTACTCGTAGCTGCCGCCACCGAACACGAGATCGGCGTTGCCGCCGACCGGCCGTCCCTCGCGGATCGCGGCCTCGGCATTCGCCTCGAGGATCTTGCGGATCTCGCTCGTCCCGCCAGGCGTGTTCCAGACGACTTCCGCCGACTCGCCGTACTCGCGGCGGTGCCACTCGGAGAACGCGCGCCCGAACTCGTAGCGAATCTGCTCGTTGTGCGGCGTGTAGATGATGACCTGCCCGGCATCGCGACCCTCCCCGCCGACGCGCGGCGCAACGACGAGCGGAAGCACCGCGAGTGCGACGAGCAGGAACGGGAGGATGAAGCGGGACGGATTCACGGGCCTCGGACTCAGTAGATCGGACTCGGATGATCGGACTCGGATGATCGGACTCGAAGGATCGAACCCGGTGCGCGGCTGCCACCGGGCTCGGGGCTGCTATCTCGCCGCGGATGCGACCGGTGCGATGGCCGCGATCTCGTCGGCGAACGCGCGCGCGGCGTCGCGGATCGCCGCCCGCCAGGGCGTTCCGGCCTCGGACTTCGGATAGATCACCGAGCGGCTCGCGGTGATGAGCGCACCCATCGCGCCGGTTGTGAAGCATGCGCGCACATCGTCGGCCGTCCCGCCCTGCGCTCCGTACCCGGGCACGAGGAAGATCGTGTGCGGCATGCGCGCGCGCAGCGAGGCGATCTCGTCGCGCTTGGTCGCGCCGACCACGGCACCGAGCGCGGAGAAGCCCGACGCGCCGAGGTGCGACGCGCCGAGACCGTGCACGAGATCGGCGACGGACTCCGCGAAGGTGCGTCCGTCGGCGAGCCGCAGCGACTGCAGCGCATCACCCGACGGATTGCTCGTGCGCACGAGCGCGAAGGCTCCCGCACCATCCGTGAGGAACGGAGCGATGCCGTCGTTTCCGAGATAGGGGTTGATCGTCGTCCAGTGCGCGTGCGCGTCGCGCGCACTCGCCGCGTAGTGCTCGGCCGAGATCCCGATATCGCCGCGCTTGAAGTCGAGGACGACGACGAGTCCGCTCGCTCGCGCCGCCGCGAGCGTCCGCTCCATCGCCGCATAGCCGTGCGATCCGTAGCGCTCGAAGCACGCCGCCTGGATCTTCACCGCGGCGGCCGTCGCGGAGACCGCTTCGATCACCCCGAACGAGAAGCGCTCGATCGCCATTGCGCACGCCGCCGCATCGCGGCCACCGGCATCGAGTCCGGCCGTGATCTCCGCGGGCAGGCGCTCGACGACGGGATCGAGCCCGACGCAGGTGGCGCTTCCGACCTCGGACACGCGCGCGCACAGCAGGTCCGCCGCGTGGGCCGATCCGGCGTTGGAGCTGCGTGCGGGAACCGGTGTAGCGTTCGTCTGCATGTCGTTCATCTGCGAAGGATCGACTTCATCGCCGCGGAGCGCTCAGCCCACCGCCGGCGGTTCGTTGCCAGGGGTGCGATTGTACGGAGTTGCCGACAGCGCACCCTCGGGCGGCCGACCATGGCTCTCGCCGAGTTCACGCAGATACCTCCATGTGTAGATCCCCGTGTCGTGCCCGTCGCTGAAGCGGATTCGCAGCGCGTAGTGCCCCACGGGCTCGGCGGCGACCGCGCGAAGCGGTCCGGAGCCCGCGGGCGAGGAAGGCAGCACCGTGAGCGGATTGCGCGCGAGCGCTGCGCGCAGCTCGCGCTGGTCGGCCGACGGCGAGTGCCTCCGCAGCAGCGCAACGGGGAGGAAATGGGACGCACCATCGCTCCAGCGCAGCGTCATGCCGCGCTCGCGATCGAGATCGATGTGCACTGGCCGCGGGCCTTCCTCTCGTTCCGACATGCGCCCATGCTACGCTCCGCGCACGATGCCCGCGGACGCCTTCCCCCCTGCCAGACTCGACGAACTGCGGGGGGCGGACGGACTTCCCCACGGGATCCCCGTGCGCGGCGCATTCGCGCTCGCGCACGCGGTCGCCGCCGACGAAGTGAGCGCCCTCGTTCCGCACGCGAACAACATCGTGATCCTCGGGTGGATCGATCGGCTCGCCGCCCGGCATGGCGACGCGGCGGGCGCGTCGCGCGAGGCGCTCGCGCAGCGGGGCGCGATGTGGTTCGTCGCGCGCCACGAGATCGACTACCTCGGCGAGGCGTTCGTCGGGGACGAACTACTCCTCGTGACCTGGACGGAACGCGTCGGCAGGACGAGCCTCGTACGCGCGACCCGCATCGTGCGCGCGCGGGACGGAAAGCTGCTGACCTCGGCGCTCAGCCGCTGGGCGCTCGTCGACCTCGCGACCCGGCGACCAACGGCCATCGACCCCGCGGTTCGCGAGGCCCTGGCCGCGCCGACCACGACGCCGCCGCGCGCCTGAAGCCGGGAGCGGCGCGCGCCGTACCACCGACCGCAACCATGGAAAAACCCCGTTCGATCAGGGGACTGAGCGGACGGGGCGGAGGGGAGAAAGATGACTTGTTTGGACGCCTCACGACTCGGCGCGGCTGCCGCCGTGCGATCCCTTTCGAACCGCTCGACGATCACCCTTGATGGTCGGCGACCCCCGCGAAACGCGGGCTCCGCCGTCACACCGAGGGAGAACCCATCGGCGTGACACCTCGTTCGACCGAATCGGCCCGCGATCCACACATTTTTCACCACACGCCCCCGCTACCCTTTCCATCGCCATGCTGAGCCTTCTTCTCGCCACGGGTATTCACCTCCTTTCCGCCGCGACCGTCCCACCGGATTTCGATCGGAGCGCCGATGGTTCGGCCACGGACGGACAGCGGGTCGTGCAGCCGGCCGGAACGCGACGGCAGGTCGTCGCCATCGTGCCCGACCGCACCACCGGCCGCGACTGGGGCCTGCGGTACCTGTCGGAAGCCGTCGAGGACCTCAACCGGACCTCGCCCGACGCCGTGTTCTGCGTCGGCGATCTCGTCCAGGGCTACTCGCGCAGCCATGCCCATGTACGCGGCGAGCGCGACGACTTCCTGCGCATCGTCGACGGGCTCCGCATGCCCTTCTATCCGACGCCTGGGAACCACGACCTCGTGAGCGGCAAGCGCGACCCGCGCGACCGCTCCTTCGCCGACGAGTACCGCGCACGCTTCGGACCGCTCTACTACGCGGTGGAACTCGAGCTCGCGAGCTTCGTGATCCTCAACACCGAGGATGGCGATGGTCGGATCGAGCCCGGATTCTCCGACGGGCAGCTGGCGTGGCTCGACGCGACCCTCGGCGCGCTCGAGGCGCGCGGGAAGCCGATCATCCTGCTCTTCCATCGACCGCTGTGGGACCACAAGCCGACGCGCTGGGACGAGCGCGTGCAGCCGCTTCTCGTGAAGCATGGCGTCGACTACGTGATCGCTGGCCACTACCACGCGCTGCAGGCGCTCCCGCCTCGCGACGGCATCCCGTACCTCCTGCTCGGAACCTGCGGCGGAGCGATCGACCAGCACCCGCTCGCCGGTCAGCTCCAGCACATCAGCTTCCTCGTGATCGGCGAGGACGGCGTCATCGCGCCCTATCACCAGGTCGTGGGCTGCACGCTGCCCGTCGACTGGATCGCGAAGAGCGACCAGGATCTCGCCTACCGCATGAAGTCCTCGCGCGACGC
>JBEAQW010000032.1:0-14391 GCA_041163725.1 Planctomycetota bacterium | reverse complement strand
AGAGCAACTTCTTCCTGCTCGTGCAGCTCGGCTACGCCGAGGCGCTCGGCGCCTGGGAGGAGATCAACGACGGACCGAAGCGCATCGATGCGGTGACGGCCGAGGATGTGCAGCGCGTCGCGCGCGAGTACTTCGGCGAGAACAACCGTTCGGTCGCGACCTACCGCCGCAAGGCCGGTCTCGAGGCTTCCCCCGCCGACGCCGACCTCGCCGCACTTCCCGCGCCGATGCAGGCGCAGGCGCGCGCGGCTGCGACGCAGATCGCGCAGGAGACCGACCTCGCGAAGCTCAAGGGCGGTCTCGAGCGCATGCGAAGCCAGTCGGCGGAGGTGCCGCCCGACTTCAAGCCCATGCTGAACTACCTGATGTCGAAGCTCGAGGCGCGCATCGCGGAGCTCGAGGGCGGACAATGAGCGCCGGCACGGCCAACCGACGCACGCAACGAAGGACGACCACCATGAAGCACTGCACCACCATCCTCGCGCTGGCGATCGCGGCGACCGCCGTCACCGCCCACGCGCAGCAGATTCCCGACCGGCCCGAGCGGATCCGCTACCAGCCGCTCGTGTTCAACCCGCCCAAGGCGTCGGATCACCGGCATGTCCTCTCGAACGGCATCGTCGTGTTCCTCGCGCCGAGCCGCGAGCTGCCGCTCATCGACCTGACGATGACCTTCAAGGGCGGCACCTACCTCGAGCCCGCCGACAAGGTCGGGCTCGCGGGCATGAGCACCGACCTGATGCGCACCGGCGGCACCGAGGCGCTCGCGCCGTCGGAGCTCGACGAACGCCTCGACTTCCTCGCGACCGAGATCGCGATCGGCACCAGAGACACGATCTGCGCGGCGTCGCTCGACTGCCTGTCGGCGAACTTCGACGAGAGCCTCGGACTCCTGATCGACATGCTGGTGCGGCCTCGGTTCGATGCGGGCAAGATGAAGATCGCCGTCGACGAGGCGATCGAGGCGATGAAGCAGCGCAACGACGACGCGGATCCGATCCTCGCGCGCGAGTGGAAGTACGCGCTGTACGGCGAGGACCACTTCGAGTCGCGCCAGCCGACCGAGTCGTCGATCCGGTCGATCACCGCCGACGACCTGCGCGGGTTCGCGCGGCGCGTGTTCAACGCGAACAATGTCGTCGTCGCGGTCAGCGGCGACTTCGAGACCTCCGAGATGCTCGCGAAGCTCGAGAAGGCGCTCGCGGGATTCCCCTCGGGCGAGCGCATGGCCGACCCGCCGAAGCCGACGCACGCGATGAAGCCGGGCGTCTTCCATGTCGAGAAGGAGATCCCCCAGGGCAAGGTCTACATCGGCACGCGTTCGATCAAGCGCGACGATCCCGACTACTTCGCCGCGATCGTGATGAACGAGATCCTCGGAGGCGGCGGGTTCACCAGCCGCATCATGAAGACCGTGCGCTCGGACGAAGGCCTCGCGTACTCCGCGGGCAGCGGCCTCAGCGCAGGCGCCTGGTACGAGGGCGAGTTCCGCGCCGGCTTCCAGTCGAAGAGCGCGACCGTGGCGCTCGCGATCAAGCTCATCCGCGACGAGTTCGAGAAGATCCGCACGACGGAGGTCGGTGCGGAGGAGCTCGAGGTCGCGAAGCGCTCGTTCATCGAGACCTTCCCCCGCTCCTTCGAGTCGAAGCCCGCGATGCTCGGCATCTTCGTGAACGATGAATGGACCGGCCGCCCCGAGTCGTACTGGAGCGAGTACCGCGACAACATCGCCGCCGTGACCGCGGCGGATGTGAAGCGCGTCGCCAACCGACTGCTCGACTTCGACAGGATGGCGGTGTTCGTGGTCGGCGACTGGGACACGATCGCGCCCGGCGATCCGACCGGCCGCGCACGCATGGCCGACTTCTTCAACGATCAGGCCGAGCACCTGCCGCTGCGCGATCCGATGTCGATGCAGCCCTGAGCGCTCGAGACGAGGAAACGAAAGACCGCCGCCGTCCCCCATGGGCGGCGGCGGTCGCTTCGTAGATCGCTCGTGTCGTCAGGCCGCGCGGGGGCCGTCGTCGTCGCCGGGCTTCGCGTCGTGCTCGAACGCGAGGCGGAACTTCTCGATCGAGAGGCTCACCTGCTCGAGCGCATCCAGCGCGGGATGCGCGGCGGAGCCGCGCGACGATGCGTGGCGCGGCAGATTGCGGACGCATGAAGGAAAGGGAAGTGGCTGCGGGAGTTGGTCGTTCCGGCACTCTTCCATGCCATCGAACCGCGTGGTTCCCACAAGCCTGAGTCGGGCGATTCCGTGCACGGCGCTTCCCTTTCCAGTGCCGTTCCTTGGCACTTGCGTCACAGGGGCATCGGACCGATCGGCGGCCGACTTGGGTGGTGCGCCGGATTCCGGGGCGAAAGGCAGCGCCCGCGCATGAACTGCGCGGGCGCTGCGGATAAGCCGTTGGATTTCCGCCCGAGGGGCGGGTTCGTGCCGTCACTCGGTCGCGATCGACGGCTCGATCGACTTCACAGGGCGACGCATGAGGACGCCCATGATGGCGACGAGGCCGAGGCCCGCGACAAGGGTGATGCCGAGCAGCGCACCGGCGCGCTCGAGCCGCTTCGGATCGGGCATGAGCTCCGCCACGGAGAACACCGTGCGGCCGATCTCCTGCTTCGCGTTGGCGATGCCGACGCGGAGGTAGTCGCTGCGGCGCGCGACATCGCGGTTCGCCTCGCCGACGACCGTGGTGGCGATCGCGTCGAGCGTCGCGCGCGTCGCGGCTTCGCCCTCGCCTCGCAGCGAGAGCTGTACCTTCGGACCGTCGTTCGCGATCGTGACGCGCTCCGCCAGGTTGGCGACGAGTGCATCGCTCTCGGCGCGCGTGCGGCCACGCTCGGCGAGGCGCGCCGAGACCAGTCCACCCCAGACCGGATCACCGATGCGCGACTTCACGAGTTCGACGATCGGAGCGCTGTCGACGGCTTCGGTCGGGGTCGCGTCGGGCGCGATGGACTCGCTGCGTCCATCGCTCATGCGGCTCGAGACATCGAGCTCGACACTCGCAAGTACCGGGGCCGGGACAAGCACGCCGGCGATCTGCCACGCGCACAGTGCGGCGACGCCGACGAATGCAGCGCAGAGGGTCGCGGTCGTCGCGAAGCGCGTACCCGCCGCGCGGCGCGCGATCGAGGTCTCGCTCGCGTGGAGCATGGCGCGGAGATCGACGATCTCCTGGCGCTCCTTCTCGAGCGCCTCGCGCTCCTCGGAGACGGCGGTGCCGGTCGCGGGCGAGGTACCGTTCGAACCGGCCTCGCGCAGGGCCTTCGCCTTGCGCTTCAGTCCGAGCCGAAGGGCCGTGAGTCGCTCGCGGCGCGTCTTGAGGAACGATGCCACCTGCGAGAGCTGCTCGAGCTTCGGCTGCAGGAGGTCGTTCACGCGCGCCTCGGCGAGTGATTCGATCTGCGCGAGCGAGGGGCCACCCTCCTCGGAGTCGGCGTTCACATTCGCGCGGATCTCCTCGATCGTGTTGCGCGCGTCGGAGAGCTGCTCCTCGAGCTCGAGGATCTGCTCGGCCTGCTTGTCGGCGAGCTCGGTGATGGTCGCGAGACGCGTCTCGGCGGCCTGGAGGCTCGCACGGGCCGCGTCACGCTCGCCCTGGAGCGACCCGAAGCGCGCGCGCTCGGCATCGAACGACGCACGCAGGCGGTCATGCTCGGCCTGGAGCTCGGCGCGGACCTTGGCCTCCTGCTCGGCGGTTGCCTTGTCGCCGGCGGTCGACTGCTCGGCGTCGCGCGCCGCGGCCACTTCCTGCTCGAGTCGCTTGCACTCGACCTCCGCGAGCTTCATGAGCTCCTCGGCGTCCTTGCGGTCCTGCTCGCTCTTGCGGAGCGACTGCTCGAAGCGCACGCTGGTCTCGCGTGCGGCCTCGAGCTGGCTGCGCAGCTGGTCGGCGTTCTTCCTCGCCTCGGCGACCTCGCCCTCGAGACGCGTGACGGCGTCGCGCACTGCGTGCAGCTCGCCATCGCCGTTCGATGCCTTCTTGCGGGCGCCGGCGAGTTCCGCGGCAGCGCGCGCAGCCGATGCCGATGCGGTCTCGGCCGACTTGGTCGCGGCCTCGGCGGTGGCGCGCGCCTCTGCGAGCGCGTCCTCGAGTTCGCCGCACTCGGACTTCGCGGTGGCGAGTTCCTTCTCGAGCTTCGCCGTCGCCTGCTTCATGCCTGTGATCTCGGCGGTGAACTCCCTCGTGAACTCCTCGGCCTCGGCAAGCTCGGTCTCGTAGCGCGTGCAGTTCGCGTTCGCCTTCTCGAGTTCGCCCTTGAGCGACTGGCTCTCGCCACGGCTCGCCTCGAGCGACTTCTGCAGGTCGGCGATCGCCTTGCGGGCCTCGCCAAGCTCGGTCTCGAAGCGCTTCGACGCGGTGCGGGCCTCGCCGAGCTGCGATTCCGCACGCTCGAGCGCGGTCGTCGAGTCCTTCAGCTGGATCTCGAGTTCGCGGATGTTCTTGCGTGCACCGGCAAGCTCGTTCTCGAGCGTGCCGCTGTTCTTCCTCGCCTCGCCGAGCTGCGACTCGAGCGTGGCGCGCGTCTTGCGCATCTCCGCGAGTTCCTGCTCGGTCTTCGTCGCCGACTGCCGTTGCGCCGCGAGATCGCTCTCGAACTTCGCAACCGACTTGCGCGACTGGGCGAGTTCGCCCTCGAGACGCTTGATGCCCGTGCGTGCCTCGGACAGCATCGTGCCCGATTGGCTCGCAGCCTTCTTCGACTCGGCGAGCTCGGACTCGAGCTTCGCGGCGCTCTCGCGGCCGTCCGTGACGGCACGCTCGAGTTCGCCGACCTTGACCTTCAGCCACTTCGCCTCGTTCGAGAGCGCATCGGCGCCCTTCTTCGCGGCGGCGAGGTCGACCTCGAGACGCTTCGCGCCCTCACGCGACTCGGAGAGCTGCTTCTCGAGCTTCTCCGCGCCGGTGCGCGAGGCCTTCAGCTGCGACTCGAAGGTGCTCGCCGAGGCGCGCGCCTCCGCGACCTGCGACTCGAGCGCGACCTGCCGCTCGAGCAGCTTCGCGCGCTCGTCCTCGAGCGACTTCAGGTCACGCGCGATCTGCGCGGCCTCTTCGGCCCGCTCGACCTCGTCGTTGGCGCGCTCGCGGAGCTTGGCGAGCGACTTCTCCACCTCCGCCAGCAGCGAAAGCGTTTCGGTCGTACCAAGACGGGAAGGGTCGATTTGGGAAAGATCCACCATCTGTCGCTAGGCCTCCAGTTCGCCGCATCGGCGGTTTTGGGGCCTCGCTGAAGATGGGACTCGGTATTCGACCCATACCAGGCCGGGCGGGTTCCGATAGTCACCGACCGTTGCGCCGACCGAACGGGCGCGGCACGCGCAGGCGGCCGCCGATGGTCCAGCCGAGTTCCTCCATGCCGAGCATGCGGGCCGCGGCCGCGAACACCCCTGCCCCCACCACGACCTTCGCCGCGAGTACGGCCGCCGCGCCGGGCGTTCCGCTTGGATCGGGCAGAACGCGCGCCATCGCGAGCAGCGCGGCGGCCATGAGCGCCGCCGCGAGCGCGGACCGAACGAAGCCGCCGATGACCTCGCGTTCGATCACCGCGTCCGCGCGTCCGCGCAGCGCACGCGCGAGGACGATCGTCTGCACGAATGCGCAGATCGAGGTCGACCACGCGAGTCCGGACTCGCGCAGCGGGGTGAAGATGAGCGTGAGATTGAGCGCGAGGTTGAGCAGCACCATCGCGACCGCGATGCGCACCGGGGTCATCGGTTCCTTCAGCGCGTAGAACGCACGCGTCAGGATGTGGATCGACTGGTACGCCCAGATCGCGGGGGCGAATCCGAGCAGCACCCACGCGACGCGCGCGGTGTCTTCCGCGGTGAACGCGCCCCGCTCGAAGAGGACGCGCACGGCGTCGCGCCCGACGAGCATCAGCCCGACGCTCGCTGGAAGTCCGACGAAGACGGTCATGCGTAGACCGCGGCGCACCGTGGCGGCGAAGGCGGGCGGATCGTTGTTGAGCCGCGCGAGCTGGGGGAAGATCGCCGTCGCGATCGAGATGCCGAACACACCGAGCGGAAACTCGTACAGTCGCGCCGCGTTGGTGAGCGCGGTCATCGCCCCCTCCGCGAGCGGATAGTCGAAACCGAGGATGGTCGGACCGACGATGCTCGGCCAGCTCGCGATGAGTCCGTCGACGACGATGTTGACCTGGATCACGCCGAGGCCGAGCATCATCGGCCCCACGCCGAGCAGCGTGTCGCGCACGATGCTGCGCGCCGACGGATCGCGCGGCGCGAACACCGGACGCGCCGAGCGCAGGGCGACGAGCGTCCACGCGAGCTGCACCGCGCCCGCGACCAGGACGGCGAGCGCGAGCACCCGCAGATGCGCCGCCGGGTCGAGTGAACCCGCGACCGCGAGCGGGTAGAGCCCGAGCATCGCGGCGATCATCAGCAGGTTGAGGATGATGGGGCTCGCTGCGGTCGGGCCGAAGCGGCCATGCGTCTGGAGCGCGGCCCCGCCGACGGCGACGAGGCAGACCATCGGCATGTAGGGCAGCATGATGGCCGCGAGTTCGTACGCGAGCCGCGGATACTGCGCGCCGATCGTCGGCAGCATCACGCCACCCACGGTCGTCGGTGGACCGATGGTGCACTGCACTTCGGGCGCGTTCGACCAGAGCCAGAGGATCAGGAGTTCACCGGCGATGACGATCGCCCACAGCAGCGACGCGAGGAAGCCGAGCATGAGCCCGGCGTACCGACGCGCGCGCTCGGGATCGTCGCGCACGAGTTCGGTGTAGCGCGGGACGAACGCCGCGGAGATCGCACCTTCGCCGAAGAGACGGCGGAACAGGTTGGGTATCTGGAACGCGAAGTTGAACGCGTCGGTGAACGGGCTGATGCCGAACACGCTCGCGAGCGCGGCGTCGCGCACCAGTCCGGTGACGCGGCTGACGAGCGTCAGGCTGCCGAAGGTGCGTGCATGTCGCTCGAACTGTCCTGCCATGGGAATCCGTTCCTTGGCGGTCTCCGCTGCTTCGTGGGTCGCGGCCCCCGCCCGGCTCACTGACGCGGCGTGGCGGCGGCGGCGCGCACGATCATCCATCCGCTCGACATGCGCGGCTCGATCAGCCGGCGACGGAGGTCGAGTTCGACCGTGCGCTGGTCCTTGACGAACACACCCTGCGCGCCATCGGAATCGCCATCGGCGTGGACGATCGTCCACCCGCTCGCAAGGAACCGGTCGGCGGTGCGCTTCATCGCGTCGTCGGCGCTCGGAATCGCGCCCGAGAGAAGGAAGGTTCCGCCCGAGACCGTCCCGGCAGTGCGTCGGATGTCGGCGCTGCGCACGGTGGACATGCCGTGCGGAAGCGGGATGTCGCTCTCGAGCAGCATCGTGTCGCGGGCGCACCCGGCGAGAAACACGGCCGTGGCTGCGGCGGTGGCGAGGATCGCGGTCAATGGGGCGCGCTGCATCGTGCGCGGAGGATACCGTGATCAACGCGCCGCGAGCGCACGCATGCAGCGTTCGGCCGCGAGTCGGCCCGAGCGCATCGCGCCGTTGATCGATGCATCCTCGAGATGATCGCCCGCGACGAACGCGTGGGCTCCGAGTGCGTCGGGCAGCCTTCGCGCGAGATCCTCCGGCCACTGGCGCGGAATCGCGTGCGGAATGCGCTGCACCGCGATGGGCTGCCAGCCGGCGACCCGCCCGCGCCCCAGGATCCCGCCGATCGTTCGAAGCATGTCCTCCGCGGTATCCAGCGCCGAATCCGGCGAGGCGGGCAGGAACGCCGCGTTCGCGACGAAGAGCCCGCATCCCGGCGGCGCGTAGCCCGGCGCGATCGCGCTCATCGCGGCGCCGTGGTTGAACGCGCCGCGCCCGGATCCGTTCAGCACCAGCCACGAGGGGAGATCCGTCGGATCGGGCGTCGCGAACCACGCCGACAGCGTGCCGCACCATGCGATCTCGGGAAGCTCCGGCGCGAGCGAGCGGAGTTCGTGCGCCCCGGTGGCGACCACCGTTGCATCGCTCTCGACGATCTCGCCCGAGGCGAGGACGACGCGCGCCCCGCCGCGCTCGATGCGCACGACGCGCGTGCGTGTGCGGACACTCCCGGCGATCGGCGCAGCCATCTGCCGCGCGACCTCACCCATGCCGGACGCGGGCACGCATGCGAAACCCTCGGCGAACATCCGGAGGAGGAAACTCAGCCGCGAATCGTCGGTGCGGAGAGAGCGGTCGAAGAACACGCCGCCGAAGAAGCTACGGAAGAAGAGATCGATCGTCCGCGGCGAGATGCCCGCGGCGCGCAGTGCAGCCTCGGCGGTACGGCCCGACGGCGCGCCGGGACCGTCGCGCGGTCCACGCTGCGCCGCGCGCGCGAACGGCACCATGCGCAGCGCATCTCCAAGCGGAAGGACACCGCGAAGCACGCCCGCGATCGCCGCGAACGGCTCGCGCAGCGGATGCGCGATCGGCGCGGCGCGTCCGCCGTTCCAGACGAGCGCACCCGGAAGGAACGACCGCAGCTCGAGCGCGCGCAGGTCGAGGAAGCGCGGCGCCTCGGGGTATGCGGAGAGGAAGATCTGGAATCCGCGATCGACGAGAAACTCGCCATCGGTCGTCGCGACGCGATCGGTGGCGACGCGTCCGCCGACGCGGTCCGACGCCTCGAGCACGCGAACGGCATGCCCCGCGTCGGCAAGCGTGCGCGCCGCGGCGAGTCCGGCAATGCCGGCACCGACGATCGTGATGTGACGGGTCTGCGCTGCCATCGTGGGCGGATGCTATCGCCGCGAGGCGAGCGTTGGATTCGCGGCGATCGCGGCGCGTGTACCGATCGTCGTCCCCGCAGCGATGCCGAGCGCGGCCGCCGCGAGCAGGATGCCCTCGCGCATCACGACGAAGCCGTCGTAGTCGACGCGGAGTTCCTCGGGCGGTTCCGCTCCGAAGACCAGACGGATCAATCCCTCGAATCCGAGCAGGACAACCGCGGCCGCACCGACCATGAAGCCCATGCGCCAGAATGGAAGCGACTCCCTCGGCACGCGGACGAGCGGTCGTCGGCGATGCCGCGCGCCGTGCGCGTCGCCATACATCTGCATGCCGACGGCCGAGATCGCGATTCCCACGGTCCCCGAGTAGCCGAGCGCGTACACGATCGTCCCTACGAAGACCTCGCCCTCGCTCCACCAACGCTTGAGCACGATGATGCCGCCGAGCAGGACGATGATCGCCGCGGTGACGAGGGCGGCGGCGCGCCACGCGGCGCCGCTGGCGTAGGCCAGGTCTTCCGCAAAGTCCTGATCGATCCGGGCATCGGTGCCGGCGGGCGAACGCTCGCGGCGAATGGCGTAGAGCGCCCCCGCGACGGCGACACCGACCCAGCCCGCGAGCATGTCGTGGAAGCTGAAGGTCCGACCGAGGATCTCGAGGGCCTGGGTGCGCTCGTCGAGGTAGACCCACGCCGCGCCGATGCACCATCCGATCGCGGCGCGGCCGAACGGCTTCGCGTTCATCCACAGCCAGGCGAGTACGCCAAAGCCGATGAAGTGGACGAACTTATCGATGGTGCCGCCACCCTCGAAACCGAGGCGCGGCCAGTGGGTGGCGACGCTGATGGGGACGAGGTACGCGACGAGGGCGACGCGCCAGTGACGCCGCGCGACGCGGGCGAAGTCGGCATCGGACCATTCCGCGCGTGACGCTGTCGTCGAATCGGAGCTCATCGCTTGGCCGGGGCGTCCGACGACGCACCGCGTACGCGCGATGCGGCACGGAAGGGATGCGACGCGTCGTCCGCCTCGGGCTCGGAGTCGCCGCGCGGTGCGACGGCGGGAGCGGTCGGCTTGGGTTCCGACGCGGGTTCCACCGGAGCGGGTGCCGTCTTCGCGGAGGATCGGGGCGACTCGGACGCCGCGTCCGGCTTCGTCTCGACGGTCGCGGCCGGCTTGGCGTGAGGCGTGGATGCGGGCTTGGAGGCGGGCTTGGAGGCGGGCTTGGATGCGGGCTGGGCTTCCGCCTTCGATTCAGCCTTCTTGGATGCGGCCTTCGGCGCCGGTGCCGGCGTCGACTTCGCTGCGGGCTCCACGATCGGCTTCGACGCAACGCTCGTCGCCGTCATGCGGCCCTGCGCACCGCCTCCCTGCTTCACGCGCTTCTCCTTCGAGATGCGGGCTGCACGCGCCGCCGCCGCCGTCCTCGAGTTGAATCGCGAGGACTGGAGCGCCGCCGCCGCTGCCGCCGCTGCTGCAGCCGCTGCGGCTGCCTCGGCCGCTGCAGCCGCAGGCGTCGGGCGCCCCGCGACATCGTCGGCGATGCCGTGCGCCATCTCCCAGTCACGCACGAAGCGACCCGCAAGGGCCTTGTAGTCGATCGCCCCCGGACACCACGGCGCGTAATCGAAGATCGTCTGCCCGAAGCTCGGCGCCTCGGCGAGCTTGATGTTGCGGCGCACCGCGGGCATGAACACCTTCGCGCCGTCCCAGGGCATGCCGCTGCCCTCGTACTCGCCGAAGAAGCCGGAGAGTTCGTTGACGACCTCGCGGCTATGCGCGGTCTGCGTCTCGTGCATGCAGAGCACGACGCCAGCGACACGCAGCGTCGGATTCAACCCCTGCGACAGCAGCTGCACGGTCTCGAGCAGCTTCGTGAGTCCCTGCATCGCGAGGAACTGCGCCTGCATCGGCACGATCACCTCGTCGGCGAGGCAGAGTCCGTTCAGCGTCAGCACACCGAGGCTCGGCGGGCAGTCGATGAGCACGAAGTCGAAGTCGCCGCGGATCTGCTCGAAGCGCTCGCGCAGGATGCGGTTCCTGTCCGGATGGTCCGCAAGCTCGGTCTCGGCGCCCGCGAGATCCGTCGTCGACGGAAGAAGCCAGAGGTTGTCGCGGACCTGCACGATCGAGTCGCGCAGATCTGCGTCCTCCTCGACGAGGGCCTCGTACGCCGTGCGTCCGACCGACGATCCGTCGACGCCGAGATGCAGCGAGAGATGCGCCTGCGGATCGAGGTCGATGAGAAGGGTCCGTCGCCCGAGCTGGGCGATCGCCGCACCGATGTTCACGGTGGAGGTGGTCTTGCCGACGCCACCCTTCTGATTGAGGAACGCGGAGATACGCGGCGGAACAGCCCTGCTCATGGCGGCGAGTATAGGTGAAAGCGACCCGCACGCAGGCTATTGCCGCGACGAGAGATCGAACGCGAGGCGCCGCGGCGCAGTGCTCCAAGGCACGGTCGGAAACGGTGCGTCCACGAAGCCGCCGGCGACCGAGCGGCGGAAGCCGACCTCGACGCGCGTGACCTCGAGGTCGCGGCGGATCCACTCGGGTGGAACGAAGAATGCCGCGCGGAAGCGGTCGCCGTGCCGCGCGAACGAAAGCACTTCGGGCGTGACCGAGCAACCCTCGGAACCGAGCGTTCCATCCGGCGCGATCGCGACGACCGCGGAGTCGCCCCCGGTTGCGACCAGCCGCTCGTCCGCTCCGATCGCCGCGCGCGACTCGATGAAGAGCTCCCAACCCGCCAGTCGCTCGCGCAGGGCCACGCGGGTCGAGGTCGAGATCGCCCGCGGCGTGCGCGCTCCGGGCGACACGAGCGGCAGCGTGAGTGGTGGATGGAAATCGGCGAGTTCCGCTCCCACGGGCCCGACCGCGATGAACGCGGGCGGGACG
Source organism: Planctomycetota bacterium (assembly GCA_041163725.1). Classification (GTDB taxonomy): domain Bacteria; phylum Planctomycetota; class Phycisphaerae; order Phycisphaerales; family SM1A02; genus QWPT01. Next base: position 2,756 of record JBEAQW010000032.1, on the reverse strand, counting down.
ACGATCGTGCGCTCGGTGCCCTCGCACGCGAGCCGAAGCCGTTCGAGCGCCTCGGGCTGCTCGGCGAGAAGGCGCGGTCGCTCGAGCGTCGGCCGCGCGATGCGCGCGCGACGCACCTCGGCCGCGGAGATCTCGACTGCGAGCGGAAGCATGTCCTCCTCGGTGCCGATCACCCAGTGGTAGCGCACGACCTGCGGCCGGGTCGTGGGATTCGCGAAGGCGATCGTCACGGAGCGCGCGTCGGAATCCTCGACCCACCAGAGCAGCGGCATGCGCACGCGCACGAACTCGTTGACGGCGCCGGCGAGCGCGTCGCCCGTGAATTCCGATGAAAGCGCGAGCTGCAGGATGCTCGCGAGTTCGTCCGGCCCGGCGATCCACGCCGCGATCGGAGCGGGCGCGGTCGCATCGGTGCAGGTCGCGACGAGCAGTTCCGCGAGCTCGGTCGTCGGTCCCGCGCCTGCGGCGAAGGTCCTCGCAAGCGCGCTTCGCCAGAGTGCGCTGTTCGCACGCGCTGCGAGTTCGTCGGCACTCCCCTCGTCGAATGCCGGAGGCTCGGGCCATCCGCGCATCGCGCAGCCGATCTCGTGGCGGAAGCGTTCGAGCGGCGCGGACGGATCGGGAAGCGAAAGGAGCGGATCGCGATCGCCCTGCGGAGCGATCATGCTTGCGCGCGCCGCGAGCGAGGCGAGCAGATCCTCGGGTGCGGGGGCGTGCACGCGGAGCAACGCGCCGCCACCGCCCTTCACCTGGATCTGCAGGCCGCGAGGCGGAGCCGTCCCGAGATCCGCAGGCACCTCGATCGCGAGATACGCCACGCTCGAGTTGCCAGGCCGCACATCGGTGAACCGCGCGGGATTCGACGCGGCGGCCCAGCGCATCAGTTCCTCGCCACCCGGCGCGGGCAGCACGGGCCAGATCAGACGCGCCGCGAGCGGACGCGGTGCCTTCGGAGTCCCGCGCACGGGCTCGGCCTCGACGAGTTCGACGCCGACGAGCGCGTCGCGCGCGCCGACGCGCACCTCGACGAGCATCGGCGAGCCCGCGACGCCATGCACCTCTCGCGCGACCGGCGCAATCTGTGCGAACGCGTGCGACGCCATCGCCGCGCAGATCGCAGCGCACGCGGCGCGAACGGCATTCGTCGGCCAGATGGGCATGCGCGGATCGTACGGGGCGCGCGGCGCGCGCGTGAAACCGCGTATGCTGTCGATCCGGAAGGCCCGATCATGCGCACGACCCGAGTTTCCCGCCCGATTCCCGCCCGCACCTTCTCCGCCTTCGCGTCGCTCGCGCGGATCGTCACCGCGGCGTGCGTCGCAGCCGCGGTTCCCGTCGCGTGCGACCGCGCTCCTTCCGGACCCGAGGCGTCGTCGCCTCCGACCGCCGCGCCGCAGGTTGCCGCACCTCAGGCCGCACCGGCGCCGAAGGACGATGTGCGGATCTCCAAGGAGAACTGGCCCAACGGTTCCATCAAGTACAGCTACGAGATGCGCCGCAACCCCGACGGCAAGTGGGCGCGCAACGGAATCGGCAAGGCGTTCTACGCGAACGGCGCCCTCGAGCGCGAGGGAACCTACCGCGACAACAAGCGCGTCGGCGTGTGGAAGTACTACGACGACCAGGGCGGACTTCTGCGAACGGAAGATCGAGGCGACGGCGGAGTCGAATAGCGCCGGAGTGCCTCAGTCCTGCGCGTCGCCTGCGGTCGCTTCCGCGGGCGCGGGCGGAGACTCGGCGACGGTTCGTTCGCCGCGCACGACGCGGGCGGGTCCAAGCCTGAGATCCGTTACCGGCGAGAGATTGGCGTGCTCCGCATTCGAATGCGTGCGCGATGCACGCGGGGCTTCGCAGATCGCGGGCATCGCATCGACTACGGCGGCGCGCGCATCTTTGGCACCACCGTCGGCCGCTGCGCCGTGCCGCGCGGATTCGTCCGCCGGCGTCGGCTTCACGCGCAGATCCACGCGACGCGCGGCACCCTGTATCTCGGTCGAAGGCGCGCCCGTGCGGAGCTCGCCGCCCGGAAAGTTCCAGCCGCCCGGCATTCCGATCGAGTAGATGGTTCCGGCCGGCGTGATCGGTAGTGCACCACCGCTCGGTCGCGCATACAGGCTGCGCCCGAAGATGGCGAAGAGGGCGCCGTTTCCACGCATGAGCTTCTCGCTGCTTCCCGGCACGCGATACACATCGCCGAAACCCGTGGGAAGCCGTAGGTCGATCCGCTGCACGCGCAGCGTCGCATCGAGACCGCCCCGATCCTCTGTCCCCTGCTCGACCGCCTCGAGCGCCGGGCGCAGCGGACCTGCGGCGGCGGGCGTCTTCGACGCGTCCTGCAGCATCGCCGCGGCGAGGATGATGGAGCACGCGATCGTCACGGTCGGGGTATCGGCGCGCGGGATGCACCCTCTTGAGCCGCGTACCGCAGCCGCGCGGCGTGGAGGGTGCGGAGGCGAATACTGCCTCTTCCAAGCGTGGCCGCGCGTGGGCGGAAGGTGTCAGCGTGCCGCGGGGCGCGCCCACTCCGCGACGCTCGTCGACTGGGCGGAAAGGAAGTGCTCGCCCATTGCGGTCCGCACCACGAGGCCGCGCATCGGATCGACCGACCGCACTTCGCCCTCGACGGGACCCGCCGGCGTCGCGAACAGCGCGCGCGTTCCACGCAGCGCGTCGCGTTCGAGGAACCGTTCGACAAGCCACGCGTCGCTCGCCGTGAGGGCGCGGTCGAGCGCACCGACGAGCGTGCAGAGGACCGC